>CANQRT010000041.1 GCA_947626325.1 Candidatus Gastranaerophilales bacterium
AGTGAAACGCAGAATTTATAATATTTTTTATAATTGCACAGTATGTTTCAGGCAGAATATCAGTCTTTTCAAAACCGTAATCAATATCAAAATCAACCCAGAGTGCATTGGGATACTTTTGTTTATATTCCTTTATCAATTCGGGATGAGGATAGCCCCAAAACCCTATTATATTTTTGCTCATAGTTAAATTATAATATAAACGGTTTTTATATTATAATTTTGTTATGGAAAATTTATTTGAAAAAACTCTTAATACCCAAGAAATATATAATGGCAAGGTTTTTACCATAACCCGTGATGAGGTAGAACTTTCAGACGGTTATAAAACAATACGTGAGGTGGTTCATCATAGGGGCGGTGTTGTAATAGCAGCAGAAAAAGACGGCAAAATATTAATGGTACGCCAGTTTCGCTATCCGACAAAAGAAGTTTTATATGAACTGCCTGCAGGTAAACTAGATAAAAAAGGTGAAACCATAATAGAAGCAGCAAAACGCGAGCTGGAAGAAGAAACAGGACATATAGCTCAAGACTGGGAGTCTTTGGGTTTTATATGGACATCTCCTGGATTTTGCAGTGAGAAATTATATCTTTTTAAAGCCTCAAATTTAACTCCTACTCATCAGCACCTTGATAAAGGCGAAATCCTTAACTACATTGAAATTGATAAAGAACAAGTTTTTACAATGATAAAACAAGGCGAAATAAATGATTCAAAAACTATTTCCGCACTAATGAGGGCTTATAAATTATGATTAAAATGGTTGTAACAGATATAGACGGAACTATCTATTCACCCGAAAACGGCATAAGTGAAAATGTTAAAAAGTGTATTCATAATTTGATATCATCAGGAAAATACGTTGCAATAGCAACGGGAAGAACATATAGCAGTGCAAAATATATAGCAGATATGATAGGGATAAAATGTCCTTTAATATGCTATCAAGGCGGGCTGGTTAATTCTTATGAAGGCGAAATTCTTGACGTTAAATATTTAAATCCCGATATTGCCCGTGAAATTATTACCGATTGCCGAAAAAGGAATATTCATCTTAATGTATACATTGAAGATACTCTATATGTTGAAGATGACGATAAATATATTAAAGATTACATTGGGGATAAAGGAATAGACTATTTTAAAGTCAATTCTTTTGATGAGCTTGATTTTTCAAAATTAAACAAACTGCTGGCAATAAATTATGATACAAAATTTATTGACGATTTTATAGTTGAACTAAGAAACAAATATCCTCAAATATACGTAGTAAAATCGTTTGACTATTTTTGCGAGATAGCTAATAAAGAGGCAACAAAGGGCAGCGCAATTAAATTTTTGGCTAATCGTTTAGGTTTTAGTGAAAAAGAAGTATTGGCTATAGGCGACCAAAATAATGATATAGAAATGGTCAAAACAGCAGGCATAGGAGTCGCTATGGCAAATGGAACAGATGAAATCAAGGCAGAAGCCGACTATATAACAGACACCGTTCAAAATGACGGTTTCGTAAAAGCAATTAATAAATTTGTTTGGGGGAAATAGATGTATAGAATAGGGCAAGGATTTGATATTCATAAACTTGTAGAGAGAAGAAAGTTAATTCTTGGAGGGATTGAAATCCCATATATTAAAGGGCTTTTAGGACACTCTGATGCTGATGTATTAACTCATGCTATCATTGATTCAATGCTAGGAGCATTAGCACTTGGCGATATCGGTACTCACTTCCCTGATAATGACTCTAAATATAAAGATATAAATTCTCTTTTACTTTTAGAACATACATATAATCTTATAAAAGAACAAAGTTATACAATTAATAATATTGATTGCACAGTATTTGCGCAAGAACCTAAATTGAAACCATATATTTCCTTAATACAAAAAAAATTATGTACCATATTAAATATAAAAGAGAGTCAAATTTCAATTAAAGCAAAAACCATGGAAGAAATGGACTCAGTCGGGCAAAAACAAGCAATAAGCGCGCAAGCAATAATTCTTCTGAAAAAGGATTAATATTCGGTAATAGAAATATTAGTAACTCCGTTATTTCTTGCTTCGTCCATAAGTTTAACAACAGCACCGTGAGTAGCATTATTTTGAGTCATTATTAAAAGACCGTCTGGATTATCTTTTGCCTGCTCAGCAATAACGGAACCAATTTGATTAACTGGAATTTGACTGTCATCTAGCATATATTCATCATTATCTGTAACAAGAACTTTAATGAGCTTTGCATCTTTTAAATCATCTTGTACCTCAATCATATTTGGTACAGCAAGATTTAACCCCTGTTGATCTAATAACGGTGCAATAACCATCATTATGATAAGTAATACTAAAAAGATATCTGTTAAAGGTGTTATATTAATTTCATTAAATGTTTTTCTATTTGATGGCATATTTATTTTCCTTACTCATCCCAATTATAATCTTGCTTAATGTTTTTATTTTTCAGCGGTTCAGGTTTTGAGTTTCGAGTCTGCTCTAAATTTCTTTGTTCTTTTTTAGTTAAAGGCTCACCTGCAATTATTAATTTATCGTACTCGGCAGCTTGAGCAGCCTTCATAATATTTTGTATTTCACTGCTTTTTGTTTGAGTATCAGCCTTAACAACAACTTCAGCTTTTTCAAGCGACGGTTTTAAATTTACTAATTCATCAGTTAAAGAAGATACGTTAATTGGTTTGCCGTTAATGTAATAATTCCCCTGCTTTGTCACAGCTATTTCAGCATTTTTTTGCTCAACAGCAACTCCGCTGTTAATCTCAGGGATATTTATATCAGTATCTATGGATTGAAAAGACGGCGCTATTACCATCATTATAATAAGCAATACCAAAAAGATATCCGTTAGAGGTGTTATATTTATCTCTGTAAATAATTTTTTATTTTCCGTTCTTGAAAATGCCATTATATTTTCCCTATACTAATGCTTTTTTTTGTATTTTTTCTTCTGAATCTGTAAAGCTTAAGAATAACAATTTAATTAGCTGAAAATCATCTTCATATCTTTTAACTGTTGATTGGAACAAGTTAAAAAGAACAACAGCCACAATAGCAACGCCTAAACCAAAAGCAGTAGCAATAAGGGCAGAACCGATACCCATAGCAACCGCTGCTGATTGATTACCTTGTGAAGCTAAATCTTGGAATGTATATAATATTCTAACAACAGTACCGAACAAACCTAAGAAGGGGCAAACCCCGCCAACTGTTCCTAGTATTGTTAAATATTTTTCGAGTTTTCTGGTAGCTAAATTTGCCGAAATATCAAATGAACGTGAAAATCCTTGTTTTTGCTCTGAAAAAATTCTTACTGCTTCTTCAGAAACCTCACCAATTACACCGCCTAATTGAATACTTAAATTTTTAGCTGCATCAAGTCTATTGCTTGCTAATTCTGATTTTAAACCTCTAATAAACTTTACAACATCTCTTTTATTTTTGTTGTAAAAACTAAATCTGTTAATAGCAACAGCAACTGTCAATATTGAGCATAAAAGTATAGGCAGTAATACTGGCCAGTCCATTTGAATTGAATGTAATAATAAATCCATAGTTATTTCCTCTTTTCTAATTAATTTTTATCTTATCCCGAAACTCCAAAAACGTTATAATCAAAAGTAAATTGGATATCCACACTGTTCCCTTTAAACTCTGGAGGCAGAGGTCTAAATGGTGCAGTTAATTTAACCGCATCAATAGCCGCATTATCAGCCGCAGGCAGCCCTGAAGACTTATGTACTTTAACATTTAACAATCTGCCATCGCGTGCGATTGAAAATAAAAGTATAACACGTTTACTTTCATTACCTTTAGGCGGATCCCAGTTCATTTTAATACGTCTTTGCAGTTCTTTCATATAAGGTCCAAAATCAGGTTCTTTTATAGCATCAATACCTGGAGTTCCTTTAGGGTTACCTGGCCCAGGATTGCCAACATTACCACGACCAGAGCCTGTACCGTTACTAAATCTTCCGCCACCGCCAGCACCACTGCCATTTCCGCCTGCAGAACCGCCCTTAGCACCCGAAGTAACAGGCGAGAATTTAGGAGCAGCTGAAGTTCCCGTTGCGCCTTTTCCACCGCCTGAAGCAGAACCGCCTGAAGGTGCTGATGTTACAGGAGCTGTAGGCTGTGCTATATTTGGTATTGCCGATTTAGGTATCGGTATATTAAAACTTGACTTTGGTTTCGCTGTAGGTTTAGGAGCTACAGGTGCTGGAGCAGGTTTTGGCGCAGGAGCTTTAGGAACAGGTGTCTGCTGTTTCGGTGCAGTCTGCTGAGGCGCTGGTTTTGCTGTTTGAGCTTTTGGCGCTGGAGTTTGCTGAGGTTTAACCTGTGGTTTGGCAACAGGTTTAGGCAGAGCTTGTTTTGGCACAGACGGTTTTTTCGGGGCAGGAGAACTTGGTTTTTTCTCAGGCCCTTTTGGAGCAGGTGTCTGCGGCATTGAAACAGGACGTTTTGGATCATGTTTCCCGCCAGCTCTTGAGTTCCTATCTGCTCTATATTTTGTATTTTTATTAATTGGTGTAGCTTCTTTTTCTACAAGTACAAATTCTATATCTTTTGGTTTCAATTCTGGTTTATTAAATAAATCTAAATTTATTCCTAATAATTTCAAAATAAATGATGATAATAACAAAACTAAAATTACAAGAGGATGAAGTATTAATGCTATCATTAACGCTTTTTCAAAAGATATTTCATCCTTTTCTTTTCGTATAACCGCAGGTATTTCATAACGTTTTTTATCTTTCTTTGCGGTTTTTATATTATCATCGTTTTTTATTATTGACATCCCTAAAATCCCATTTGATAGTTATTTTATCAAAAAAAACATAATAAAACAAATAGCCTGATTTACTATCTAATATGGTGTATTCGTTTTAACTGTGATAGGCTGATTTATTATAATATTTATCTTTGTATTTTGCTTTATCATTGCCTTTTCGGTTATAGTATATTCTGAAGATATTGGAATAATTTGACCTTGAGGAGTTGTAATATTATTAAATCTTATTTTTACAGTATCAGATTTAACTGAAATAATAATTCCGTTAACCCTGCTTCCTTGGGGTGCAATAAGGAATTTCCCGCTGTAAAAATCATCTGATAAGTAAAATATTACCTTATCACCAGCTTTAGCTGTTTCACTATTCACAGGATTTAAAGCTGTAATAGTAAGATAATTACCCGCTTTTACATAAATATCACCATTTAATTCTGTTATTTTATCGTTTTCAGCTTTATATTTATGATGATAATACTCTCCTTGTGAATATGCTGCATTTACTATCATTAAAATTGCTGCTATTAATATTACAACTTTTTTCATTATGTTTCCTTTTATTTAGCCTTAATATCTTCTTCCAAAATAACAAAAAGTTCAGCCCCTGGCTTTATTACCGTATGTTTCCCCATTTCAGGAATACTTATAGGGGCAGCTTGTAACATCGGTCTCATAGCTTGGGTATAATGCGGAACTTTTCTATAATATACAGGCATTGTTTGTTTTCCGCCCAAATAGTTATCATTATCCGTATAAATATGCCCTTTTACTTTATACAATTTTTTATCGGGAGTAATCATTTTTATTATTTTAACCTTAATTGCTCCATCTCGTCCTTCTATAGGCTCTAAAACATCCTCTATTTCTCCATATACTTTTGTATTTTCAGGAATAACTTTTGTTTCATATACAAACATATCTTGAATATTCATAAAAGTTACTTTATCGCCTATATCAGCAGTTAAAGATGAAAATTCAGCCAAATTAATAACTTTAATAAATGTACCTGCACGAATTATTGAATTGGTATTATTTTCTTCTGCAGATATTTTACCCGAAATCAGCATTAACATTATCAATAGAATTATTATTTTTAATTTTTTAAACATAATTATAGTTTAATTGGTTTTATAAAAAAAAACAATTATCATTTACACCTTATGAATGAAGAAGCCTGAAACAAATTTGATATAATCAATATTATGAATAATATATTCATAAGCTCAATAAATAACGGAGACGGCAAAACTGTTATATCCGCAGGTGTTGCTGCCATTATGCAATCTTTTGGATATAAAACAGGAGTATATAAACCTATTCAAATAGGTGCTTCAGAGCAAGGAGATTATCTTTTATCTCATGATTTAAAATTTGTTAAACTTTTAGACCCATATATATTGACTCATTGCACCTATATGATAAAAGAAAAAGTCAGCCCCTCGGTTATTTGCGAAGAAAAAAAGCTTGATATAAGTCTCGAAGAAATTAATACAGACTATTCTCTCTTATCAAAAAAAACTGATACATTGATTGTTGAAGCTCCATGCGGGCTAATGATACCGTTAAATAAATCTATATTTACATATCACATACCGCTTGAGCTTAAATTACCTACTGTTTTTGTTGTATCACCTTCAACTAACTCAATTGATCATTATTTAACAGAAATTAATGCAGCAAAAACTTTTGGTATAAATATTAGAGGGGTGATTATTAATAAATTTTCTGTTTACTCAGAAAGTAAAGAAATAAAGACTTTTCCATCCCTAATTGAAAAATACTCCGATGTAAAAGTTATAGGATTAATTAGAAACTTTAAAGGAAAAACTGTAAATTCCTCTACACTTATAAATGAAATACTAAACGGAATTGATTTAGAAGATTTATTCAAAATGAAAATTTCAAAGTTAAACCTTTATTAATAATTATTCGTGGTTAACTTCAGAAACTGTTTTTTGTGCCTGATTTTCTAACATCTTACGATTTTTAGAAATATTATCATTTAATTGAACAGGAATAGAACTAAAGTTTCCTGTTGAAGATTGTGCAGCAGACTCTTTTTTAGGAGCTGGTATTATAGACTGTTCCCCGCTTTCAGGAGTTTGATTTTCGGCATTTTCAGCTTCTGCATCTTCCTCGGCATTTTCATCAGTTTCTTCTGAGTTAGAAGCCTCACTATACGCAGGTGTTAAATTTATCGGTTCATAATCAAATTCGGTATTCCCGTATTTTTCAGTAGCAACCTTCATCATTTCTTTCCAAATTCTTGCAGGTGCACTCCCTCCTGTTAATCCGATACTTGTATTATCATCATTACCCATAAATACACCTGTAACTATATCAGGAGTATAACCAATAAACCAAGCGTCTTTATTATCGTTTGTAGTACCTGTTTTACCGCCCATTGGCTTACCAATATCAGCACCTTTGCCTGTTCCTGATGTAATTACTTTTCTTAACATTGCAGTCATAACCCCTGCAGTTGTTTTATCTAATGTCTTTGTTATTTTTGTTCTTTTCGCTTGATATATTACTCTGCCTCTTTGAGTTTCTATTTTTTCAATTGCATAAGGTTTGACTTTATAACCGCCGTTTGCAAAGTTACCGTATGCTATTACCATATCATACAACTTAACGCCATTAGAACCAAGCGCTATAGTTAAATCATTAGTTAACGGTGTTGTAATTCCAAGCGCTTTTGCTGTTTCTATAACAGCACTCGCCCCCACCTCTTTAATTAATTTAACAGCTACTACGTTGGAGGATATAGCTAATGCTTTATATAAAGGCATTCTTCCTCTATATTTATTTCCGTAGTTATGCGGACTCCAATTTCCTATGGTTACAGGTGTATCCTCCACCATATCTGTAGGCATATATCCTTTCATTATAGCTGTAGTATAAACTATAGGTTTAAATGAAGAACCAGGGGGTCTTATTGCTTGAGTTACTCTGTCATATTGACTTTCAATATAATCTTTACCACCGCAATATGCAATTATTCCTCCTGTCATAGGTGAAAAACTAAATAATGCAGCCTGGTGCTTAGGTTTTGTCAGTTTCCAAGCAGCCATTGTCTTTTTTATTGCATTATTTGCAGCTATTTGCGCATCATAATCTAATGTAGTTGTAATTTTATATCCGCCTTGAGAAATTTCAGTTTCATCAAAACCTAATTCCTCTAATTCTCTCATAACGTAGTCTATAAAATACGGAGCTATATTCGTTCTTGATAATCCAGGTTTTTCACTTAATGTAATTTTTTCTTTAAGCGCAGCTTCATATTGTTTTTTTGTTATAGTTCTCATTATATACATGCGCTTTAATACTTTATTTCTTCTTTTTTGAGCCTTTTTTATATTCTTATACGGTGAATACTGCGAAGGTGCTTGAGGCAAACCTGCAATTAATGCGCACTCTGCTAAGGTCAGTTCTTTTAAACTCTTATTAAAATAAGTAGAGGCAGCAGCACCAACCCCATAAGCTCCTGAACCTAAATATACATTATTTAAGTACATTTCCAGTATTTTATCTTTTGATATTGTTTTTTCTATTCTTGCTGCAATTTCTATCTCTTTTATTTTTCTAGTAAATGTTTTTTCGTTTGATAAAAATAATATTCTGGCTAATTGCTGTGTTATTGTACTTGCACCTTGTGATGCCCGCTTATTTATTACGTTTACTACCATTGAACGCATTATGCCAAAAATATCATACCCGCTATGTGTATAAAAATTTTTATCCTCTGTTGAAATTACTGCATCTTTTAAATATTTTGGTATTTCGTTTATTTTAGCTTCTTCATAATGAAATGGCTGAAATGTCTTTATAAGTTTATTATCCGAAGAATAAATTTGAGTTACTATGTTTCTATTATAGTTATTTAATTGAGGAATAGGGCCTAAACTATCCAGATATGTCTTTACTGCAAAATAAAGAGCAAGAATTAATGCTGCAGAAACTACAAGTATTACCTTTATAAAAGATAATATCGGATTTTCTTTTTGATTTTTCTTCGCCATTTTATTCCTCTTGTTTATTATGTTATTATTTTATCAAATAAATATATTTTTTAACGGAATTGTAAACAAATGTCTTTTGATTTTATTAAATCCTGCTTTTATGAACTTCTATCATATTTTGTTCCTGAAAAAATTACGTATAAAATAGAAGGTCAATGTAACATGTGTGGTCAATGCTGCCGTCAAATTAGATGCCCTGGACTTAAGAATAATCTTGAATTTAAGTTTATGCAATTTATTTTTCCCCATTATAAACGATTTCTTATAATCGGCAAAGATAACGAAGACAATTTTATACTATCGTGCAAATATTTGACAGATAAAGGGAAATGCTCTGTTTATAATTTAAGACCAAAAGTCTGCAGAAACTATCCTGCAAAATACATACCTTATAATGCTCAAATGATTGACGGGTGCGGTTTTAAAGTAATTAAAAAAGAATTTAAGGACTATTTATAAATTTATTCCAAACTTGTTTATATTTTTCTTCAAGATTTTGAGTAAATTTTAAAGCATCTTTTTTAATTAAATTTTTTTCTGTAAGTTTAGGCAAAGTTTTTCTTAATTCAACTACTTTTTTAGTATCATTACTTAAGTCAACAGCTTTATTTATATATTCATCACCTGTTAGAGCGTTTAATTCACTCATTCCTATTTCTTCGTTTATTCTTCCTGCACCTTTTGACTGCATACCTTCGCCTGTGAGTGTTATTGTAGGCAATCCCATCATAGAAGCTTCAGCACATATTGTCATACCGCCAAAAGGATATGTATCCAAAGCTATATCAGCTTTAGAATATACATTATAAAACGAATTTTCATATTTTGTATCAAAGAATACTCTTGATAAATCCATTCCCCATTTTTTCATTCTTTGTTTTAGATAGGCTATTTTGCTAGGATTTAACTGAGTTCTATATATTAATAATTTTGCGGTTTTGTTTTTTTCCAATATTTTTGACCACATGTGCAAAACAGCATCACTCATTTTAGAAGTACAATTATAACTTCCGAATGTTACATATCCGTTTTTTAGGACGGGTGCTGAATTTTCCGTTTCAGGGAAATTTTTCCCGCCTAAAAGCGTATATCCTTCATCCAAATAAAGCGGGGTTTCCGTATATAAATCAGCACACTCCTCGGGAATTGTGTATCTATCTGTTAAAATATAATCAAATTCTTTAATTCCCATAGTATTTATATAGCCTAAATACGATATTATTATTGGAGCAGGCTTATATAATGCGCAGTATGATTTTAAATGTGTAAATCCGCCTAAATCTACAAGTATATCAATTTCTTCTTCATATATTAATTTTGCCAGTTCTTCATTATTTGCTTTAGCACAAGGAATTATTTTTAATCCCAAATTTTCAATTTTATCTGTTGTACTATCATGATTTTCTGTACCATTAAATATAAAAATATTAAATTCTTCTTTATTATGATTTTCCCATATAGGCATAACATAGTTCATCATCGTATGTGTATAACAATCAGATGATAAATAACCGATATTTAATTTCCCTGTTTTCTTCTTTTTCTTATTTTCATGAGTATATATTTTAATATCTTTATATATTTTATTTCTAATTATATCTGCTTCAAATTCAGCTTCTTCTTTTATTTCTGCCTGAGTATAGTAGCAGGATTTTATCATTGCAAATAATTTATTTGCTGA
>CANQRT010000042.1 GCA_947626325.1 Candidatus Gastranaerophilales bacterium
TTTTGTTATATTGCTTTCATCATTATTAATATCTATAAAATATTCACTTTCAGAAACTTGTATATATGAGTCAATTGATTTTATTGTTTTAGATATCGGAACAATTATTGCATCATGTTCAATTAAAGCTAGGAACATAGCTATTGATTGTGGTCTAAAATCCGCACATATAGCTACTACAGAATTTTTTTCAATATTTTTTTCAATTAATTTTTGTTTAGCCTTTTTATATTCCTCTAATATCATATTAAAAGAATACTCTACCCCGTTAGTTACTACTGCTGTATTTTCACCGTATGACTTAATCTTATCCGTAATAAAATCAATATTCATTATAGTTTCCTTTTAATATTATTTATTTACACCGCCAAGGTATATAATTTGCCCCGTTATAAAATCACTTGATTTATTAATATAAAAATCAATAACATTACCTATATCCTCAAACTCCCCAAATCGTTTAATTGCCTGCCTATCCAACAAATTTTGAATTTTATTTTGGGGTACATTAGCAGTTAAAAATGTTTTAACAGGAGTAGGCCCAACTGCATTTACAGTAATATTAAAAGGAGCTAATTCTTTTGCTAAAATTTTAGTAAATGCCTCTACCGCAGATTTTGAAGCCACATAAGCAAGTTCACCGTCTAAATTAAACGGTACTGCTACTGTTGAAAAGTTTATTATTCTGCCTTGATTGGATTTTTTCAACATATTTATAAACGCCCGTGTCATTGCAAACGGAGCAAAAAAGTTTGTATTCATAACCTTTTGAGCTGTTTCAAGCGGAGTAAGTAAAAAATGGTTCATAGAAGCAATACCCGCATTATTTATCAATACATCTATATATCCGTATTTTTTCTTAACACTTTTTGCAAATTCATTTATTTGTTCTTGTGATATTAAATCTACATTGTAATGGTCATAATGCTTATTATTAATATTGCAGTTAGAACGACTACAGCCAATTACAGTATGACCTTGCGACAAATACCTTAATGCAAGACTTTCGCCTATTCCTCTACTTGTCCCCGTAATTAAAATTATCATTTTATGCTTCCTTTAAAAGTTCTAATATATAATCGCTCATTGTTTCAACTGAATAAAACGGACTATGTTTAGAGGAAAAAGCCTTTTCATTTACTAAATATATCTTTTTAGAATATTTGTTTTCAATTAATTCTTCAATAATGCTAACTAAAGTTACAAAATTTATAGAGTCTATACGGCTTTTTGAACCAACAAATCTTGTATCTTCAGTTAATATAATTTTTTCATCATCATCTAACTGCTCATTTAATTCATCAACAGCATTTTTAATAATTTGTTTTATTTCTTCTTTCATAAACTGCTCCTTTTACTGCCTTAAAAACAAAAAAATAAGCAGCCCCTTTGCTTAAAAAAGAACTGCTTAAAAAGTTTTTTATACTAAAATTAAAGGGTTTTACCCCCCCCTCATGAGATTTATGAGTATTTCTGCTAATCTTAATCATATAATAATTACTTAATTGCACTTATTATAACACAAGCAGTTTGAAAAACAATTAAGATTTTTTTTCTGGCTTCATAATAAAAATTATAATAATCAGCAATAATCCGCCAATCGCATACAATCTGAAAGAATCAATATAAGCCCATAGCCTTGATTGTTGAAGAAGTTGATTATATATCATAGTTTGTGCCATATTTCCAGCTGTTGATAAATCTGTGTATTGAGCAAAATTAGCAGTAAATGCGCTTAATCTTTCAAGAAAAACGTCATTAGTTTCTGTTAAAGTATCAACTAACATATTTTGGTGAGTTTGAGAAAATCTTGAAATAAAAGTAGCAACAAGTGAAGTACCAACAGCACCGCCGATAGTTTTTATAAAATTCTGCAGCCCGCTTGCATTAGACATTTCAGCCGCAGGTACATTTTTACAAGAATAAGACATAATAGGAACCATACCTAAAGCCATGCCAAATCCGAATAATACGTTTGGAATTGTAATTGAGGACTGTGAAATCTGCAAATTAATATCACCAAGCATCCAGCTGCCAAGAGCTAAAAATCCCACTCCAAAAGCAGCAATTAACCTTGTATCTATCTTACCGTCAAGCTGTTGAGATATAACAAGCCCGACCAAACATCCAACACCTCGGGGCATCATTGATAACCCGCTGGTAAAGGAATCATATCCCATCATTATTTGCATAAATTGAGGCACCATAGCTAATGAACCCAATAATATTGCATTCATCAGAGTTAACACAACAGTTCCTGTTGATAAATTCCAATCCTTCAAAACATTAAATCTGACTAAAGTTTCTTTTCCTTTTACTTGAGAAATAATAAACCCGATTAAACCGATAACCCAAATAATCGTTAATCTGCAAATAAGTTTTGAACTAAACCAATCAAGGTCGTTACCTTTATCCATCATTGTTTCAAAAGCAACGGCGAACATAAACAAAAATAACAAGCCCCAATAATCAGTTTTTACATTTTTCTGCCGTCTTGCATAAGGAGGATCATAAATCATCGTTTGCGACATTGCGACAATAGCTGCTCCAATAGGCACATTCATAAAAAATATCCAATGCCAAGAGTAGTTTTCAGTAATATATCCGCCTATAACAGGCCCAATAATGGGCGCTATAATAACTACCGAACCAAAAATAGTAACAGCCAGCCCAAAATCCTTCCCTTTAAATTCCTCCATGACAATAGCCTGTGCAACAGGGACTAAAATACCACCGCCTAAACCCTGCAAAAAACGTCCCACTACTATCATGCCCATAGATGTTGATATTCCGCATAGTAATGATGCAATAGTAAAAAGCGCAACCATACTTATGAACATATTTTTTCTGCCCAAAAGTCTGCTTAACCAATCAAGTAAGGGGATTGTTAAACAGCTTGCTATTAAATAGCTGGTTAACACCCATATTGATTCTTGACTGCTGACGGAAAATGAACCCGCAATATGCGGCAAAGCTATATTTGCAATAGTTTCATCCAGTGCAAATAAAAACGCTGCAAGCATTGTTGGTATAATCAAAAGCCATTTATTGTGTGAATTTGAATTTTGTTCTTTTTCTGCTGAAACTATATTTACTTCATTTGACATAGCAAAATTGTAGCATAAATTTTACTAACAAAAAAAGAGGGGATTTTCCCTCTTTTTAATCATATTTGAAAAATAAATTATATTATTCTTCTACAGTTTCTTGTTCATCCGAAGCAGTTTCATCGCCTTCTAAAGAAGCCATATCTTCCTCATCAACGGCATATTCTTCTTCTTCTCTAATTTCTTCAGCAATTTCATCAACTTCATCTTCATCATTTTCTTGAACTTCATCTTGTTTTATTTGATGTTGATTTTCCATTTTTTCTGCTTGAGATTCACTCTTAATATCAATCTTCCAGCCTGTTAATTTATGAGCCAGTCTTACATTTTGTCCGTCACGTCCGATTGCAAGGCTTAATTGGTCATCTGGTACTACAACAAATGCCTCTTTTGAATATTCATCATCTGCTAAAATATCAACAGATACTATTCTTGCAGGTGAAAGTGCATTTACTATGTATTCAACAGGATTATCAGAATATCTTACAATATCTATTTTTTCATTTTTTAATTCGCCGATAATTGTTTGAATACGGCTTCCTCTAGGCCCTATGCAAGCGCCGACTGAATCAACTTCAGGATCATTGCTCGTTACTGCAATTTTTGTTCTGTAGCCAGCTTCTCTTGCTATAGATTTAATCTCAACAATTCCGTCCTCAATTTCAGGAACCTCTAGTTCAAAAAGTTCTCTAACTATTTCAGCGTGTGCGTGAGATACTATAACCTGCGGGAGTCTTGATGTTTCTTTTACATTTAAAACAAATACTCTTATACGGTTGCCAGGCTTATAATACTCGCCAGGAATTTGTTCTTTTTGAGGCATAATAGCATCTGTTTTCCCAATGTTTACTATTACATTACGGTTTTCCACTCTTTGAATAATACCTGTAGTTAATGTGCCTTTCTTTTCCATAAATTCATCAAGAACAAGCTTTCTTTCTGCCTCTCTAATTCTTTGAGTAATAACTTGTTTAGCACTTTGAGCCGCAATACGTCCGAAGTTTTCTGGGGTAACTTCAATTTTAACTTCATCTTCAAGCTCAACTTCATCATCAATTTCTTTAGCATCTTTTAAAGAAATCTCTAAATCAGGATCTTGTACTTTTTTTACAACAAGTTTTGTTCTAAAAACGCCAATTTCACCTGATTGTTCATCTAATATAGCCTCAACATTTGGAGCATCTTTTTGTTTAACATGTTTTTTATATGCCGTAACCATTGCATCACATAATGAAGCAACAATAACATCCTTTGTTATCCCTTTTTCTCTTTCCAGTTCTTCACAGGCTTCAAATAATGCCGTTCCGATTTTAATCATTTTTTCTTTCTCCTATATTTCACTAAAATATAATTTTGCCGATACAATATTATCTTTTTTTATCAGTATATTTTGTTTATCCTTATAAGCAAAAACAGTCAAGCCCTCATTTTCATCGAAATCAACAATTTTTGCGACAAACTGTTTTTCTCCGCTCTCATCTATACTCTCTTTTAGTTTTAAATTAATATCTTTACCTTTAAAAATTAAATATTCTTTATCCGATTTAATTTTACGCTCTACACCTGGTGAACTGACTTCTAAATAATACTTAAAGGGGATTAGCTCCTCTAAAAAGTCAGATAAACTTCTAGAAACTCTTTCACAATCATCGAGATTAACCTCACGCTCATTTGAATAAATAAATATTCTTAAAAACCACCTGTGATTTTCCTTAACAAGCTCAACCTCAACAGGTATAAGAGCATAGCGCATAAGAGTATTATCTATAACAGGCAAGATTTTTTCCAATAATTCGCGTTTATTAACGTACTCAAAAGTATCATTTTTCTCTGATGAATTATGTCTTTCTTTTGACATACCATACCTTCCTTTCCGTTAAGCTCTCAACTAAATAAAAAAGAGTATAATATTAAAATATGAAATCAGTAAAAGAATCAGTAACAGAAACAAAAATAATAGAGAAATTAAAAAAGTACCCAAAGTGCAGCGAGCTTGTTAAATATATTTTCCAAGATATCGAATTGCAGGAAATGCAGGAGTACGCAAATAACGTATCTATAAAAAGATTAGGGTTTAATGACCATGGCCCTGTTCACATGAGGCAGGTTGCAATTAATTCAATAAAAATGCTGAATATATTGCACGAAGCGGGAATACCGACTTCATTGGAGCAGGAGGAAATAGGAACATTTGAGGACAGCTTGTGCGCTGTTGTCATTGCAAGTTTAATGCACGACTTAGGAATGATGATAGAACATTAAACGCAATATTTAAAGATGATATTCATAAAAGAGTAGTAATAAAATCACTTGCAATAGAAGCAATTATCGGACACATGTCCTCAAGAAAAATTCACTCGATTGAAGCGGGCATACTCTTAATAGCAGACGGGTGCGATATGACAAAAGGCAGAGCAAGAATACCAATGGCAATTAATACCGCTCCAAAAGTAGGAGATATTCATAAATACTCGGCAAACGCTATAACTAAGGTTAATATTCAGCACGGTGAAACAAAACCGATTAAAATAGATATAGAAATGTCAGCACAGGTAGGCTTTTTTCAAATTGAAGAAGTTTTATTCACTAAAATAGATTCAAGCCCCGCAAAACAGTTTATTGAATTATATGCAGGCGTAGAGGGCGAAGAAAGAAAAAGATATTTATAAATTGTCCGAGAAAGTGCGACACTAGATTAGATTAAAATCAATAAGCTCATCCATTATAGAGCATAACTCGCTATATCTTTTTTTGTCGTGAATATAGTTATACCCTAAAACAACTTCTAAGGAAGTGGCAGCAGAATGCAGTGCTTTATTAATTCTTCTGGCGCTTGAGGTGGGAATATTTCTTGCCCTGCGTGCAAGTTCAAGCTCTTGAGGAGTTAAAAACGGAGTAAGTTTTTCCAAGAGCTCAGATTGAAACCCCGCATTAACAAAATGAACAGTATATTTATGCAGTTTTTGAAGATTTGAAGTAAGCATAATAGTGCGCTCGCGTATAAATACTTCATACACCGCATCACCAATATGGGCATAGTTTTTTATATTAAGTTCATGCAATTCTTTTCACCTTATTTATATATTATAGTAATATATATTTTATGAAAATACTTTTTGTTACAGATTTATATCCTATAGGAAACGAGAAAATTGCAAAAGCGCTTTATTATTTTGTGCGAGATTGGCAGAATTTAGGGCATAAAGTTGATGTAATAAGGGCTAATTTTATTTTAAATACTCTTATTCGCGGCAGAAAAATAATTAAAGAAAAAAAATATACTCAAAACGGGATTGATATTTATAATTTGAATTTTCATACTCCATTTTGGTTCGATGTATATAAAAAGCTGCCAAAAAATTTTTCGCTTAAAAATTATGATGTAATAATATCTCACATGCCCTGCGGGGCTTTAATGGCTCAAAAACTGCTCAAACAGGAAAAAATAAAATATATTTGCGCTGTACACGCCTCTGATATAAAGGTTATACAAGATATTAAATACTCTTTATTTTTTGCTCGTCAACTAAAAAAAGCCTGCATTTCGGCTGATAAAATTGCCCCAAGAAGTTACGTATTAAAAAATAAGATTGAAAATATACTACCTGAAATAAAAAATAAAACATTTACTGCCTATTCTGGACTTGATGAAGAACTGCTGCAAAGCGGTGAACAAAAACAATTTAATCCCCAAAATATTACAATAACTACAGCAGGAAATATAATAAAGCGCAAAAATATTGATTTAATTATAAAAGCGCTAGCAAAAATTCAAAATAAAAATATAAATTTGAAAATAATAGGTACAGGAAAAGAGGAAAAACACTTAAAAAATCTGGCGGCAAGATGTAAAATTCAAGATAAAGTCACATTTACTGGACATATTTCGCGAAATGAAGTAATGCAAGAACTTTATAAATCAGATATTTTTGTCTTAACAAGCAACAATGAAACCTTTGGACTTGTATATTTAGAAGCTATGACTGCGGGCAATATCGTTATTGCTAAGAAAAATGACGGAATTGACGGCATTTTAAAAGACAGCAAAAATGCCTTTTTAATTAACCCTAATACAAATGAGCTTATTAATTGTATTGAAAAAATCATTTCGCTTAACGAAAATGAAAGAAATGAAATAATAAATAATGCAAAAGAAACCGCAAAAGCATACAGCGCAAAATCGGCGGCCGAAAATTATATTAAAAATATACAATAATTTTGTTTGTTTTATAATGAAACAATGGAAAAAATAAATACAGTCATAAAAAATATGCTCGGTAGGAAGTCAACCGACGCCTTTATAAATGAGAGCAACACAACTGAACTTAAAAAAACACTAAATATATTTGACCTTTTAATATTAGGCGTAAGCGCAGTAGTCGGAACAGGAATATTTACAATAATAGGAAGTGCAATAGTAGGAAGCTCTGACGGGTTAGGCGCAGGAACTGCAGTTATAGTATCAATGCTTATAGCAGCACTTGCTAGTTTATTTTCAGCCTTAGCATATTCTGAAATAGCAGCTATGATACCCGTTGCAGGAAGCGCATACACCTTTACTTATGCCACAATGGGTGAATTTATGGCTTGGATGGTCGGCTGGATATTAATGCTGGAATACGCCATAGGCAATATTACTGTTGCAACGGCGTGGACAGGATATTTAACTCAGTTATTAAAAGGTTTTAAGCACATTTTACCTGCATTTATTGTTAATTGTCCTTTATGGTTAAGAAATGATTTCCGCTCAATGTATGCAATGTGCGATAAATACGGATGGGATGTGCATGATAAAATGCCGTTTATTAACTTGCCATTTGGGGTGGAAATTCCCTGCGCAATAAATATACCTGCAATTTTTATAGTGCTTGTGCTTACAATCCTTTTAATTAAAGGAGTAAAAGAATCCACAAGAGTTGCAGGAATTATGGTATTTGTAAATTTATCAATAATCATATCATTTGTACTTGTAGGGGCAAAATATGTAGCACCAGAGAACTGGACTCCTTTTGCACCAAACGGAATAGAGGGAATACTTGCAGGTACATTTATAATATTTTTCGCATACATTGGATTTGACGCAATATCAACGGCGGCAGAGGAAACAAAAAATCCGCAAAGAGATTTACCGATAGCAATTATAGGCACTCTTGTATTATGCACAATATTATATATCTCGGTAGCACTAGTATTAACAGGGATAATCCCATTAGGAAGTATTGATACACAAGCTCCTTTAGCCCACGCTATGCGTGCAATAGGTAAAAACTGGTATGCAGGCGCAATATCAGTTGGCGCACTTTGCGCACTTACTTCAGTTTTGCTTGTTTATCAACTCGGAACAACAAGAATTTTCTACGCAATTGCCCGTGATAACTTCCTGCCACGCAATATTATGAAAATCCATAAAAAATTTAAAACACCTCATATTATAACTTGGATTTCGGGCTTGATAGTTATAATAGGCTCATTGTTCATGGACTTAAACATTTCAGCAGAACTCTGTAATTACGGAACTTTTGCTTCTTTTGTAATAATTTGTATAGAAGTATTAATTTTAAGAAAAACAGAGCCAAACAGATATCGTCCGTTTAAAGTTCCATTTTGTCCGTTATTCCCGATACTCGGCATAATCATGTGCAGCTGTTTTATGATTTATAAAAGTATTTCTGGCGGTACATCTTCACTTTATTTCCTATTATGGGTTATAATAGGACTTACAATTTATATATTATATGGATATAAAAATAAACGAAATAAGGATGAATTATGAAAAAAAGTTTAATTCTTGCAATCGCAATTATGACAATAATGCTTCCAGCAATGGCAAATCCTGTTGTAACTTCAAACACTACAAACGGAGGCAGCACAGCAATTACCACTCCAGACGCTGGTGTATCAGGCTTGAAACCAGGATATAATGATACTTATTATACTCACTATAAAACCATTACAGGGTATAAATCAAACGGAAGATGGGGATTTTACAGTGAAAACGGCAGAATAAATCTCCCGCCTATGTATACAGAAATTGAAGGACTAAATTATAACTACATTAAAGTCGCTATAAATGGACTCTGGGGTGTTATTGATACTAACGGAAATCAAATAATCCCTACAAAGTACGACGATATTGATGTAATGAACCATGATTTATTTAAAGTTAAATTTAACTCTAAATACGGTGTAATTAACAAAAACGGAACAATTATCGTAAATGCAAGCTACGATGATGTAGATGAATTAAGCTCTAATTACTTTTCTATTGAAGAAAATTCAAGAAAAGGCTTAATAACTGCAGGCGGAAAAGTTATTATAAGACCTGAATATGATGATATTGATACCTTAGGCAGCGACTATTTCAAAGTTGAAAGCTACGATAGGTGGGGTGTTGTTGATTTAAACGGAAAAGTTTTAATAGCTCCGAAATATGACAAAATCGAAACTGCACGAGGCAACTATTTTAAAGTAAAACACAACGGCAAATGGGGAGCTGTTGACGTTAAAGGTACAGAAGTTGTTCCGATTAAATATGGGCCTTTGCAGGTAAATAAATACATTAAGGCTTTATATTAATTAATAAAATAATTTCAATTAAAAAGTCCGATTAAAAATCGGACTTTTTTTCTTGTTTGCAATAAAATAGAGTAAACAAGGATATTAAAATGAAACATACAAAATATTCTGCCGTAATAATAGGAAGCGGGATTGCAGGTTTATATGCTGCAATAAAGCTAAATAGAGAAGCTCATTTGCCAAACGGTATATTAATAATAACTAAATCCCAGCTTATTGAATCAAACTCGAAATACGCACAGGGCGGAATGGTATGCGTAATGCCCGAAAATAAACTTGACTCAACCACTTTGCATATAGAAGATACTCTAAAAGCAGGCGCAGGGTTAAGTGATGAAAAGGTTGCAAAATTTATATCCGAAAACAGCGCAAAAGTAGCGGCAGAACTTCAATCTTTAGGTGTTGACTTTGACCGTGATGAAAAAAATCAATTAAAATTCACGAAAGAGGCGGCACACAGTGTAAATAGAATACTCCATGCAGGAGGTGACGCAACGGGTTTTTGCATTGAAAATGCGCTTGTTAAATATTTAATGGGGAATAAGCAAGTTGATATATATGAAGAAACCTTGTGTGTAGAACTTTTAAAAGATGAAAAAAACATCAACAGAGGGTTAATAGCATATAATTATCGTGAAAATGAATATGAAATAATAGAAGCACCTGCCGTAATACTTGCAACAGGCGGAATAGGACAGTTATACAGATATACAACGAACCCTGATATTACAACAGGTGACGGAATAGCACTTGCATACAGAGCAGGTGCAATTGTAAAAGATATGGAATTTGTACAATTCCACCCTAC
>CANQRT010000043.1 GCA_947626325.1 Candidatus Gastranaerophilales bacterium
ACTATATAATTTTGATTACCATAATTGATTTACAAAAAATGAATTACAGGATTTAAAAGATTTCACTTTGTCAGAAGTTCCTTCTACGTTTAAATTACTATAAAATCTTTTCTTTAAATAAATTTGTCCGAGAATTGCCCGTTTATCATCAATTAAATCAAGCAAAGAACTGAATGTACCCCCCCCCAGAGCAGGATACTTAGACAATTCAATTATTATATGATTTTTTAAAACTGCATTCCAAAAGTCATCATTCATTCTTGGCAGAAGAATACCGTTAGTTAAAATAAAAATAGCTGATTTAGGGTATGCTTTTCTTGTTTCTTCAATAAATTTAACAATGTCAGGATGTAAAAGCGGTTCTCCACCCAATAATTTTATTTGCAGATATTTTATTTTTGATGACAGTTCATTTATATCTTTTGTAAACTGATTTATATCAGTAAAAACCTCTTTATCTACCAAGTGCGCATAATGACCACAGTGATTACAATTTAAATTACAATGGTCTGTAAGATGAATTTCCAGTCTGGGTAAAACATATTCTTTATTTTTTTTAAATAAATTAAATTTCATCATATTGCTATTTCGTATATTTTTTTATTACTTTTTTAATAATATCTGCGGTATTTTTAATATTTTTCTTATTAGTTAATAATATCGGATGAGGTAAGCAAATAACTTCGTTCATACTAATCTTTTCAGCTATATCTGTATTGAATTTTTTATACTTATCGCTGCTTAAATTCCAAAATTCATGTTTATAAACAGGAACACCCCAGCCGTTTTCCGCATATAAGCCCTCTTTTCTTAAATCATTAATAATATCATATTTTGATACATTTTGTTTGATTTTATCATAATTAAGCATAAATACAAAATAATAATAACTTCTTCTTGTAGTTCCTTTTGATGTTTCTTGAAATCTTATTGCATCAACATCTTTAAGTAAAAATTCAAGTAGATTTGCATTTTCAATTCGCTTTTGAGTTTCTTTTTTAATATAATCACAGCTGTCGGCTAATATAGCGGCTTGAAATTCAGAAAAGACCAACTTAGAGCATATAATATCTTTAGGCGGATTAGGCACTTTATTAAATAAGCTCCAACCGATATGTATAATTGAATCGCAAGTAACGGCTAATTGCGGATTATTAGTAACAATCATACCGCCTTCGCCTGATGACATAAGTTTTGATTGCTGGAAACTAAATGCACCAGCATCGGATAAAGAGCCTGCGCCTTTATTTTGGTATAAAGCCCCGTGGGCGTGTGCGCAATCTTCAATAACTTTTAAATTATATTCTTTGGCAATGTTCATTATTTCTTCCATATCCGCCATTGCCGAAAACAAATGTACAGGCATAATTGCCTTTGTTTTTTCCGTTATTGCCTCTCGTATTTTTTCACAAGAAATGCAAAGAGTATTTGGATTAATGTCTACAATTACAGGAGTTGCTCCTACTTTTGAAATTGCAGTAATATTAGATATCCAAGTATATGCGCTTACAATTACTTCGCAATCTTTTCCTATATTTAAGGCTTGTAAAATAGTTTCCATTGCACTCGTAGCACTAACCGTTGTTAGTGCAAATTTTGCTGTATGCAGTTTGGAAAATTTTTTTATAAGCCTGATTTCATTTCTTCCGTACCAAGACCAATATCCATTTAAATAAGACTTTAATAACGTAAAAACAGTTTTAATATGAATTTTTGGCCATTTTGGAATATATATTTTCATGTGTTATATTGTCCAATATTTTTATTACATAAAATGTCTTACCCAAATGTAAGCGGATGATAATGCAAGTGAAATGCAAACAACAACTACACCGTACTTCATAAATTCTAAGAATTTAATTACGTGACCGTGTTTAGCAGAGTTTTCAGATACAATAACATTTGCTGCGGCGCCTATAATTGTTAAGTTACCGCCAAGACAAGCTCCTAACGACAAACACCACCACATAGGAAGAACAAACTCACGTCCTTTTTCTGCTTCCATTGCTGATATCATAGGTGCCATAGTAGCTGTATAAGGAATGTTATCAATTATACCTGATAAAATGCCTGATGCCCATAATATAACGAAAGAAGCTATTTTTTGCGAGCCTGCCGTTACCTTTAACAGCCAGTCTGCCATTAATTGTATACCGCCTGCAGCTTCAAATGCACCGATTATGATAAATAATCCGACAAAGAAGAAAATTGTATTCCATTCAACTTCTTTAAATGTATCTTCTGGATTTTCAAACAGTAATAATATACTTGCGCCTATAAATGCTATTATGCAGGTTTGAATATGCGTTACATCGTGAGTTATAAACCCTAAAATAACAAGCGCAAGCACGGTTAAACTTCTTTTAAGAAGTGCAAAATCTGTTATTGTTTTTGAATTATCTATATCTTTTATACTCGCCATTTTTTCTTCTGTTGTATGAAGCTGTTTTTTAAAGCACAGATATAAAAATGCAATAACTGCGCACATAATTATAAAGCATATAATAGTTAACTCTGATAAAAAGTCCATAAATGAAAAATTAGCAGCGCTGCCGATAATTATGTTTGGCGGGTCACCAATTAATGTTGCCGTTCCGCCTATATTTGAAGCGAATATTTCAGAAATAAGCAAAGGAACAGGATTAATATCAAGCTGTTTTGCGACCACAAATGTTATAGGCATAATTAATATTACAGTAGTTACGTTATCAAGGAATGCTGATAATACTGCGGTAAAAAATGCCAAAACTATTAATACTAATAATGGTTTACCTTTTGTCATTTTTAAAAGTTCTATAGCAACCCACTTAAATACTCCGCACCTTGTTGTAATATTTACTATAATCATCATAGAAACGAGTAAAAATATTACGTTAAAATCAATAAAATTAATAAAGTAATGAGCGTTTAATCCATCCTCAATAACTTTATCTTGGCTTACAAGTCCAGAAAAAACAACAACGGCAGCACCTAAAAGTGCTATTGTAACCTTTGGTATTTTTTCAAGAGCAATAAATATATATGCAAGAATTAATATTGCAGCAGAAATGGCAATATTATAATTTTGCACAACGCTGTAAAAATGTTCCATGCTTAACCTCTCTTAGTGTATATACATAATGATTTTAGCAGAAACATGAGGAAAAAATTAATCTATTTTTATATTCTGTTTCAAATACGCTTCAATAAAACCATCTAAAGCGCCGTCCATTACTGAATCAACATTTCCGACTTCAAAATTTGTTCTGTGGTCTTTAACCATTTTATAAGGATGAAATACGTAAGAGCGGATTTGTGAACCGAAATTTATATCAACATTCTGACCTTTTAACTGCATAAGTTTTTCTTCGTGCTCCGCTTGCTTTATTGCAAGCAGTTTTGAAGCTAATATTTGCATTGCAGTTTCTTTGTTTTGTAATTGCGAGCGCTGTTGCTGACATCTAACTACAATACCAGTAGGTTTATGCAAAATTCTTACGGCAGTTTCAACTTTATTTACGTTTTGACCGCCTGCACCGCCAGAGCGCATTGTATCTACCACAATATCCTCTGAGGGAATTTCAATTTTTTTACTGAAATCTTCTATAACAGGGCTTACTTCCAAACTGGCAAAACTTGTCTGCCTTTTTCCGTTTGCGTTAAAAGGTGAAATTCTGACTAAACGGTGAACTCCTTTTTCTGCTTTAACTAATCCGTAAGCATATTTTCCGCATACTTTTATTGTGGCAGATTTTATCCCTGCTTCTTCACCGTCTGAGCGTTCAATTAAATCTGTTTTCCAATGCTTTGATTCTGCGTAGCGCATATACATTCTTAAAAGCATTTGAGCCCAATCCTGTGCATCTGTTCCGCCCGCGCCTGCGTTTATTGTTATTATTGCATCAGATTTATCATATTCTCCGCTTAAAGTAGACTCTATTTCCCATACTTCAAGCTCAGATTTTAATGTTTTTATTGTTTTTTCTACTTCTTCAAGTACAGTTTCATCTTTTGTTTCTTCATATAATTCAAATAAAGTTTCAATGTCGCTTGATAAGTTTTTCCAATGTGATATTTTTTCAAGATTATCTTTATCTTCTTTAATTTCTTGAGAAATTTTTGAAGATATATCAGGGTTTGACCAGATATCACTCTGCTGGAGTTTTTGTTCATTTTCCTTTATGGAATTTTTCAAAGAGTCAACATCAAATACCTTTAATGCTTTATCAAACATTGTTTTAACGGGATTATAACTCTGTTTAATTTCATCATACAGCAATTTGATTTAACCTTTCTTTTTATCAGTTGCAAATTCGGAATCAAGTCTTAAAAATACGGGTTTTATTTTTTCTTTTTCTGTTATTTTGCCTGATTTTAAACCGCCCCAATATAGATTTTCATATTTAAAGTCAATTTTTTCATTTAATTGAGTTAGTATATCCTCTGCAATATTCGGGCAATACGGATAAAGCATAATTGCAATGTGGCGCATAGCTTCAAGTACAGTATATAAAACTTTGCCTGTTTCAAGCATTTTTTCTTCTTTAGCTAATGTCCATGGAGCAGTTTCTGTAACGTATTTATTCACTGCATCTGCAAAAGATACAATTAAGTCTGCGGCTTCTGCTATTTCGTAGTGATTAAATGCCTCTATAATTTGATTTTTTGTATTTTCTGCCATAACGGCGATTTTGTTAGATTTATCTGTTATAAACTCGCTTTTTATCTCGCCATTAAAGTATTTAACGAGCATATTTAAAGTTCTGTTCAGCAGATTTCCAATATTATTAGCTAAATCTGCATTAACTTTTTCTTTAAAATCTTCATCTGAGTAGTTTCCGTCACGCCCTATTTGAGCGGCTGATGCCATATAATACCTAAATGCGTCGGGCTTTTCAAGGTTAAATGCGGTTAAAACATCATGCGGAGCTATTACATTTCCTATTGATTTACTCATTTTGGATTGGTCTATTGTTATCCAGCCGTGGGCGAAAATTGTTTTCGGCAGTTCAAGCCCTAATGACATTAATATTGCTATCCAATATATTGAGTGAAATTTTATAATGTCTTTGCCTATTACGTGAACATCAGCGGGCCATAGAGTTTTAAATTGCTCTGTCGGATTTTCAATATCATAGCCGATTGCTGTTATATAGTTTGATAATGCGTCAATCCAAACATAAATTGTTTGGCTGTCGTCGCCGTCTACTCCTATGCCCCATTGTACGGATTCTTTTGTTCTTGAAACAGATATATCTTCTATATTTTCAAGCTGATGTAAAAGCTCATTTACTCTGAATGAGGGCTGAATAAAGTCTTTGTGAGTTTTTATGTAATCTGCTATTTTATCTTTATACTTAGTAAGTTTAAAGAAATAGTTTTCTTCTGTTATTTCTTCGGGCTTTTTAAGGTGGTCGGGGCAGAGTCCGTCTTCCGTCAAGTCTTTAGGACTTAAAAAAGACTCACAGCCAGAACAGTAAAGCCCTGTGTATGAGTGTTTATATATATCTCCATTTTCAAGCAGTTTTTTAAATATTTGTTTTACGGTTTTTTTATGCTGTTCGTCTGTTGTTCTTATTATCTTATCATAGCTTATTTCAAGCTCTTTCCATGCCTGTTCAAACTTAGAAAAATTCTCATCGCAAAGTTCTTTAGGGGTAATACCTCTTGAAGCGGCGGTTTTTTGAATTTTTATTCCGTGTTCATCAGTTCCCGTAAGCATAAAAGCGTTATCTGTTAACTGTCTTTTATGACGAATTATGACATCCGATAATATTTTTTCATAAGCGTGACCGATGTGCGGAGCGCCGTTTACGTAATCTATTGCGGTTGTAAGATAAAATTTTTCCTGCATTTATATTCACCTTTTAAACAATATGCTAAAATAAATTTATCACAAAAGTAATTATATTAAAAAGGTTTATTATGGGCGAAAGATTAAATAACAGAAAAAATAATGAGTTAAGAAACATAAAAATAACAAAAGGCTATACCTGCCACGCTTTAGGTTCGGTTTTAATAGAGTTTGGCGATACTAAAGTTATAGTTACAGCTTCTGTTGAAGATTCTAAACCTAAATGGATGGAAAAAGATGATGCTAGAGGCTGGGTAACGGCTGAATATTCACTTTTGCCCTCTGCTACTCATACAAGGTGCCAAAGGGAAAGAACAAAAATTTCAGGCAGAACGCAGGAAATTCAAAGACTTATAGGTAGAAGTCTGCGTTCTTGTGTTGATTTAACTAAACTTGGTGATAGAACTGTAACTATTGATGCTGATGTTATTCAAGCGGACGGAGGAACAAGATGTGCTTCAATATGCGGCGGCTTTGTTGCAATGAATATTGCTTTTAATAAACTTGTTGAACAGGGATTGCTGACGGAAAATCCTATTATTGAACCTGTTGCAGCTGTATCGGTTGGGATTATAGATGGAGAAATTAAATTGGATTTAGATTATTCCGAGGACTCTCAGGCTCAGGTTGATTCTAATATTGTTATGACAAAATCAGGGAAAATAATTGAGTTTCAGACAACCGCAGAGGGCGCTCCATTTGAAAAATCACAGCTTGATGAAATTTTTAACCTCGCAAATAATGCAATTAAAAAAATAATTTCTTTGTATTAAAATTGTTACATGAAAATCAAAAATATTAATTCAAATATTTACTTTAGAGCAAATAAAATTCCAAAACTTCAGGCTGAATATATTAACAATCGTTTATTATCATCAAAAAGCACGGATATTTTTTGTCATATAGCTACTGATGAAGACTCTTTTAACAGTGCTAAAATAATGTACGACTATCTATCATCAAATGGTGTAAAACCGAGAATATTATGTAATAATTCAAAAGAAAATTACGGATTTGATGAAAAACAGTATGATATAGTTGACCTTGCGAAATCCCCAGTTCCTAAAAACAGAGCAGAAACAGCTATTTGTATTGATTTTAGCGAACCTGTAAGAATTAGGGGCAGGGCGCTGAAATATTTACATACTTTCCCTCAAGCAGATGTTTTTTGTATTGACCACCATACCTGTGACAAACCAATAATAGAGTCAAATATAATTCATAAGTCTTTTGAACAAGAGCCGAAAATAAAAACACCGAAAAACGGCTATATGGATACCACAGCACGCTCTGCTGCTTCTATTTTAGTAAGATTTTTTGAAGCTCTTAATATTCCTATGTCCTCACAGCAGATAGACTCTGCATATTGTGCAATGGTTGATGATATGAACAAGGCTAATCTTTTAAGTATTAATAACTGTCAAATTGTAAAAAGCTCTGCTTTGATTAAAGATAAAAATGCCGATGATGTTTTCAAAATGGTATCTGGAAATATTAGCGAAGATAAAAAACGAGAAATACTTTCACACTTGGATGTATTATCTCATTTGAGTGAACAAGAGCAAGCATTCAGAGAAAATTTATTTAAAAAAATTATGATTTCGGATAATAAAAAGTTTGCTTATGCAATTATTGAGCCAAATAATAAAGATTGGCAGAAAATCGGCGGAGATAATTCCATAACAAGCAAAATTTTAAGAGATTTTAGATTGAGGGTTTTATCTCATAAAAATGCCGATAAATATATTAATGCTGAACAGATAAAAAAACTTCAAGAAGTTGAAGCAGCTGCCGTATTCTATCCCGATTACAAAACAGGACGCTACAGGATAAGCATTCATTCAAATAAAGATTTTGCAATGAAAATTATTGATTATAATAGAGCCCATTATAATATGGATTTAACCGCTGGCGGGCATGAGGATAGAGCTGGCGGAAGTGTTCAAAGTCTTGATGAAGATGTTTGCTCAAAATGGATTAATGCTTTTATATTATCCGCTCAAAATATCGATTATTAATTTTGTTATATATATGCTAGAAATAAATATTAAAAATAGAAAAAAGAGCCTAATGGCTCTTTTTTTACGGCGGTAACGGGATTTGAACCCGTGTCAACAGAATGAGAATCTGCTATCCTGACCCCTAGACGATACCGCTTTGGTGTTTATTTATATTGTATTCCTCAAAAAAATATTTGCAAGTAAAAGAGGGCATTAAGCCCTCTTTTTATTTAATATCTTTATATGAACCTGTGAACCTATCCATATAGGTTGTATGTAATAAATGATGAGCTATTTCGCTTCCAGGCTTTCCACCCAAGCATTCAGCATACAATTTTATAATATCTGGGTTTGTATGTGATTTTCTGTATTCAAGATTTTTATCTTCTTCATACAAGCCTTGAGCACGTTTTTCCTTAATTGTAGAGTCTAAACAGCTTGTTGGTTGTCCTCCGCCGTTTACACATCCTCCAGGACAAGCCATAACTTCCATTATATGGAAATCTGCTTTACCTGCTTTTAATTCTTTTAAGGATTTTTCAGCTTCTTTTAACGTAGATACAACTCTTACTTTTACCTGTTTACCTTTAATATCAATAATTGTATCTTTTGTTCTTGAGTTTGCATCAACACCTCTTAATGGTGTTACGTCTACATTAGAAAGCTCCTCGCCTGTTACATAGTAATATGCGGTTCTAACAGCTGCCTCTGCAACTCCGCCAGAAGCTCCAAATATTGTTCCTGCTCCAGAGTATTGTCCAAACGGTGAATTTGCTTGTTCTTCTTTTAATGCTTTAAAGTTGATACCTGCAGCTTTAATCATTTTAGCAAATTCTTGAGTAGTTAATACATAGTCAGTTTCACCGTGAAGCTGCTCTCTTATTGCTTCATATTTTTTAGCTGTACAAGGCATAACAGATACTACAACTATATTTTCTTTTGTATAGCCCTCATAATATTTAGGTATAAACTCTTTCATTACAGGCGACATCATACCTTGCGGTGATTTACAGCTTGATAAATGCTTAATTAAATCTGGATGTTGAGTTTCTATGTATCTTACCCACGCAGGACAGCAGGATGTAAACATTGGCAGAACTCCGCCTTTTGTTAATCTTTCAACAAATTCGTTTGCTTCTTCTGTTATTGTTAAATCGGCTGAAAAGTTTGTATCAAAGATTAAATCAAATCCTAATCTTCTTGCTGCTGCGTATATTTTACCAATTGTATTTTCCCCAGGTTCTAAGTTAAATTCTTCACCTAATGCAACCCTTACTGAAGGTGCAAATTGAACAACAACTTTCTTGTTCGGATTATTAATTTCTTTCCAAACATCATCAATTGCTGATTTTATTGAAATAGCACCTGTCGGGCATACTGCTTGGCATTGTCCGCAGAATACACAGTCAACTTGGGATAAACATCTTCCGTTCATGGGTTCTACTCTTGTATTAGAGCCTCTATTTACAAATCCTAAAACGCTGTGTCCTTGAAACTCGCTGCAAGCTCTTACGCAGGCTCCGCAAAGTATACACTTAGACGGATCACGGACTAATGACGGGTTCATTGTGTCAACGGGAAGATAATCTTTTTCTTCAAGTTTTGGAAATCTTATTTCATCAATTCCGTATTCTGCAGCATATTTTTGAAGTTCGCAGTTTCCTGATTTATTGCAGGTTAAACATTCTCTTTTGTGATTTGCAAGCAGTAATTCAAGAATTGTTTTTCTAATTTTGCGTACTTTATCTGAATTTGTTTCAATTCTTATGCCTTCTCTTGGAGGCATTGTGCAGGAGGCTTGAATTCCTCTCCCCTCTTGTTCTACTATACACATTCTGCAAGCTCCAAACTGAGTTAAATCGGGGCGGTGACAGAATGTTGGTACATCAAATCCGTTGTTGCGGATGACTTCTAGTACTGTTTTTTCGTCTGTATATTCAACTTCCGTGTTGTTTATAAATAATGTCTTTTTATCGCTCATTTTCTTATCCTTACCTATTTCGTTACTATTGCTTTAAACGGACAATTGTCTTTGCAAGCTCCGCATTTAATACATTTATCTTGATTAATCTTGTGCGGTTCTTTTATTGTGCCTTCAATAGCACCAACTGGACAATTTCTTGCACATTTTGTACAGCCTTTGCACTTATCTGCTTCTATTTCATAACGTTTTAAAGCTGTACATACACCTGCAGGACATCTCTTGTCTTTAATATGAGCAATATATTCATCTCTAAAATATTTTAAAGTTGATAAAACAGGGTTTGGTGCTGATTTTCCCAGCCCGCATAATGAACCTGCTTTAATTACCTGACCTAATTCTTCAAGCATATCAAGGTCTTCCATTTTACCTTGCCCTTTAACTATTCTTTCTAACATAGCCAACATTTGTTTTGTTCCCTCACGGCATGGAGTACATTTACCGCAGCTTTCATGCTGTGTAAAGTTCATAAAAAATCTTGCTACTTCAACAATGCAGGTATCTTCGTTCATAACAACCAACCCGCCTGAGCCTACCATTGCACCGACTTTTGTTAATTGGTCGTAATCCATAGGCATATCAAGATGTTCTTCCGTTAAACATCCACCCGACGGCCCGCCTATTTGAACGGCTTTAAAT
>CANQRT010000044.1 GCA_947626325.1 Candidatus Gastranaerophilales bacterium
TTACAAATATTTCAAGTTGAAAGAAAAAAAATTGTCCTTAAATACTAAATAAGTCATAATAAATTATAAGATTAGTTCAGGTAAGGAATTTATGAAAAAAGAGAGAGTTTTATTATTAATTGCAGTATCAATAATTATGCAATGTCCTATATCTATTGCAAATGATAATTTCTCTGCACAAACTGACGAAGTATCAATAGAAAAAATTACAACAAGCCCCAATAAAACTCAAAGCGTAAACAAGCCTGAATTTGATACTGATGCGTATGCAAGAGAATATAGAAAAGTTACAAAAGACGGCGCCGTTATGCAGGCTATGGAGTTAATGAAAAATCTAGACTGTGCAAAATTTTCCTATAAAGCACTAATGGGAAATAATTTAACCGAAAAACCCGTGCATATAGAGTTTAAAAATCTTGCCGAAATCGACCAAAAATATGCTTCATTTGAAGCATTAGGCTGGAAAAATGAAAAGAAAAACAGGCTTTACATTTATATAAATGAAAAGCACCGCAATGCACCCCCTGAAGCTATTGCTGCTTTATTATCCCACGAAGCCCTGCACCAAGATACTTTATCTTCCTTAAATGAAGAAACTTATGCTTGGACTATGGAAGCAGGAGTTTGGATAAAACTGGCAGAAAAAAATCCAAAGGTTTTAGACAGCCCCTCACCACTTGTAGTAAGAGAAAATATGTTAAAAAAGCTCTTTGAAAAAGGCGACTATACAAACAAATATATAAAAAGAGCAGTATTTTCAAACCCTGGATATAAACTTCTGCCCACCCGCTCCCCTGGATTTGAAGACGAGGATTTATAATTGTAAACAAATGTAAAGCTAAAAAACCTTGATATATCAAGGTTTTTTAATTTAGTATATACAATTTATGCAATTTTTATTTCAAAAAAGTTTTTATATAAATGTAATCAGTTATCAAGCAAAAGAGGGGAAATATAATGGCCAGAGTGTTAATATCAATGCCTGAAGAATTTTTAAGCAGAATTGATGAAGTAGCTGAAGGCGAAAACAGAACACGCAGTGAATTGATACGAGAAGCACTAAGAACATATATTCATAAACAAAGAGTTAAAGAAAATGCCCTCGCAATAAAAAATGCAAGCATACTTGAAACTCTACTAGATTAAAAAAGCACAATAATTAAGAGCGAACTACGGTTTTTGGGAAAAGTTTTGGGAAAAGAAAAAATGCTTACTTTTGTAAGCATTTTTTTTGTTGTAAAATAATCCGCGAAGAGTAATAAAAAGGAATAAGTAATGACAAAACCTCTTAGCGGAAATGAAATAAGAAAAGCATTTATAGAATTTTTTAGAGATAAACATCAATCAACAGAAGTAGCAAGCTCAAGTTTAGTACCTGACAACCCGACGGTATTATTAACAACCGCGGGAATGCTTCAATTTTTACCGTACTATTTAGGGCTTGAAAAACCTCCATATAATCCGCCAAGAGCAGTATCATGCCAGAAATGTGCAAGAGCAGGCGGTAAAGATTCCGACATTGAAAATGTAGGCAGAACGCCAAGACACCATACGTTTTTTGAAATGTTAGGAAATTTTGCATTTGGTGACTATTACAAAAAAGATGTTATACCTTGGGCATGGGATTTTGTTACAAATTATTTAAAATTAGACCCTAATAGACTCTGGATAACAATATATGAATCTGACGATGAAGCTTATGACATCTGGACAAAAGATGTGGGTATTGCACCAGAAAGAGTTATTAGGAAAGGTAAAAAAGATAACTTTTGGGGACCTCCAGGGGCTACAGGCTCTTGCGGGCCATGTAGTGAAATTCACTACGATTTAGGCGAGCATTTAAAGTGTTCTGATAACTGTTCAATAGCTACCTGCGAATGCGATAGGTGGGTTGAAATATGGAACCTTGTATTCACAGAGTTATTCCAAGATGAGGAGGGCAACTTTTCGCCTCTTGAAAAGAAAAATGTTGATACTGGTATGGGTTTAGAGCGTATTGCAATGGTTGTACAAGGCAAAGAGTCAACATTTGAAACGGATTTACTCTTTCCCATACTGCAAAAAGTATCAGATATGGCAAAAGTACCTTATAAACAAAATCATAAAACAGATATCTCGCTTCGTATAATTACTGACCACGCAAGATGTGTAACATTTATGATTAATGACGGAGTAATTCCAGGAAATGAGGGCAGGAGCTACGTATTAAGAATGATATTAAGGCGGGCTTTGCGCCATGGTAAACTTTTAGGGCTGGAACTCCCATTTTTAAGTGAAATTGTGGATACCGTAATAAATCAATATAAAGAAACATATCCTGATTTATTAAAAAATGCAGATAAAATAAAATCCATAATCAAGCAAGAAGAAGAAAGATTTAAAATTACACTGGATAGAGGCTATAAGCTTCTTGAAGAATTAATGCAGAGTAATAACATTATAGACGGTGAAAATGCTTTTAAACTTTATGATACATTTGGATTTCCACTGGAATTAACCGTTGAAATTGCGGCAGAAAAAGGAGTTAAGGTGGATACAGACGGTTTTAATGAAGAAATGAAGAAGCAAAAGGAAAAAGCAAAAGCCGCAGCACACAAAATCAGTCTGACAGATGACCTTGTATATGTTGATGTTGAAAACAAATTCGGTTCAACGGAGTTTTTAGGATATGATACATTAAGCGCTCAAGGAAAAATCATAGCAATAATAGAAGCTGGCGACTTTATTGATATAATGCTCGATAAAACTCCGTTTTACGCTGAATCGGGCGGACAAGTTGGTGATACGGGCATTATAGAAGGTAAAAACTTTAAAGCCGAAGTTTTAAATACATTTAAAGTCAATAAACTGTTTGTCCACCGTGTTCAAATGATAAATGGTGAAGCAAAAACAGGCGATGAAGTAACATCAAGCGTGGATGAAGCTCGCAGAAAAGAAATTACCATTCACCACTCAAATGCTCACTTAATACAGGCAGCATTAAGAAAAGTGCTTGGAGAAGAAGTACATCAAGCTGGTTCTTTTGTTGAAGAAAACAGAACCCGTTTTGACTTTACATTCCCACGAGCAATGACAAAAGAGGAAGTTCAAGAAGTTGAAGATATTGTTAATAATTGGATTGCGCAAGATTTACCACAAACCACTCAAATAATGAATATAGAAATGGCAAAAAAATCAGGTGCAATGGCATTATTTGGCGAAAAATATGATGATGATGTAAGAGTAGTAAAATTCGGTAATATATCAGCAGAATTATGCGGAGGAACTCACTGCACTTCAACAGGTAAAATAAGACTTGTAAAAATAACTTCAGAATCTGCCGTTGCAGCGGGTACTAGAAGAATAGAAGCTGTATGCGGTAATGCTGCATTAAAAATATTAAGCAGAAAAGCAGAAATTGTTGATAAAATGGCTCATTCATTTAAAGTTCATTATGATGAACTAGGTGAAAAAATTATGAAACTTGCTGTTGATAATAAAAATTATCAAACGGAAATTGAAAATCTTAAAGCAGCTCAAGCAAAAACGAAATTCCAATCTTTTGTATCAAAAGCGCAGGATGTATCGGGCGGGAAATTATTTATATCTGAAATTGAGGCATTTCCTGCTAATCTTGTTAAGCTCGGCAGTGAAATATTATCGTCAAAACTTGGCGAAAGTATTATCGTTCTTGCTTCTGTTGACGAAAACAAAATTACGTACATAGTAAAAGTTTCAGACAGCTTTGTAAAAAAAGGCGTAAATGCAGGTCAGATTGTATCAAAACTTGCGCAAATGACAGGAGGAAAAGGCGGAGGCCGTCCTAACTTTGCACAAGGTGCAGGCTCCGATAAAAGCAATCTTAGAAATGCACTAACGGAAATAGAAACAGAAATAAAAAAATCGGTTTAAAGAGTAGATGAAGCACTTAGTTGTAATTCCAACGTACAATGAATATGATAATATTCAAAAAATTGTGCGAGAAATATTTAGTTTGTATGAGGATATCAGTATTCTTGCAGTGGATGACTCATCACCAGATAATACAGCAGATATAGTAAAATCAATGCAAACGGAGTATAAAAACTTATATTTGCTTGTTCAAGAGAAAAAAGGCGGGCTGGCTAAAGCGTATATTAACGGATTTAAGTGGGGTATTAATAACGGATTTGAATTATTTACAACCTGCGATGCTGATTTTTCGCATAATCCCAAATACATAAAAGATGCGATTGAGTTAATAAATAAAGGTTTTGATGTTGCCTCAGGCTCAAGATATATGAAAGGCGGAGGAACTGATGAAAAACATTGGTTCCGTAATTTAACATCAATTGGCGGAAACATATATGCAAGGCTAATTTTAGGGCGCAAATTTATTGACTGGACAGAGGGGTTTAACACTTATACAAAATCAGCCTTGGAAAAAATTAACCTTGACAGCATAAAAGTAAGAGGGTTTATATTCAGTGCAGAAATGAAATATAAAGCGGTAAAAAACGGCTTAAAAACGTCAGAATTTCCTATATATTTTGAAGTACGAAAAAAAGGTGTTTCCAAATTCAATGCTGATATATTATTTGAAGCATTTTTTAATATTATAAAAATTAAAACAGGGCTTTAATTTGATTTGATATATATTCTATTTTTTCATCCGTAAGAGTCAAGCCTGTCGGGATATAAAAGCCTTTTTCATATATTTTTTCGCTGACTGGTCTTGAAATATTATCTTTAATGCCTAAATTTAAGATAGCTCTTTGAAGATGAAGCGGATAAAAGAAAGGACGGGTTTCTATATTAGCTTGAGCTAATTTTTCCATAGCTGTTTTGGCATTCATTTTAACATCATCATTAAGAACCATAGCAAACACCCAATAATGATTATCAGCATATGGCATTTGGGCTTTTGAAATTTTTGCGGGAATATTTTTAAGCAATTCCTGATAAAGTCCGCCTATATGTTTTTTTATGGCAATTGTTTTTTCTATTTTTTCTAACTGGGCACAAGCAACTGCCGCCTGCAGGTTAGACATTCTTAAATTATGCCCGAGATGATTATGAACAAATCTATCCTTTGTAAAACATAAGTTTTTATAATAATTAACTTTATCTATTAAATTTTTATCAGAGGAAAGAACAATTCCGCCCTCACCTGAAGCCACATGTTTATTAGTATAGAATGAAAATGCACTTATATTACCAAAGCTCCCGCACTTTTTGCCATTATATGTCATACCGTGAGCCTGCGCTGCATCTTCTAATATTTTTAAATTATACTTTTTAGCTAAATCTAAAATTTTATCCATATCAGAGGGAAGCCCATAAATATGAACAACAATAATTCCACGGGTTTTAGATGTAATTGCCTGCTCAATTTTATCAACATCAATATTCCAAGTTTCATCTTCGCAATCAACAAAAACAGGTTTAAGTTTATTATAAATACATGCCTGCGCTGAAGAAATAATATTAAAAGACGGCACAATTATTTCATCATTATCACTCCAGCTAAATTCATCTTTCATTGCTTGAATTGCAACCTCAAGAGCCGCAGTACCGTTTGTAACGGTACTGCCGTATTTTTGACAGCAGTATGCCGAAAAATCGCGTTCCAGTTGCTTTACGAAAGGCCCGTTTGAACCAATCCAGCCCTTATCAATACATTCGTTTAAGTATTTTTTTTCATTTCCGTCAAGCAAAGGCTCAAATACAGGTATAAAATCACTCATTTATTACAACCTTTTCTTCACTAACGGAAGTAAATCTTTCTTTATCGTTTTCCCCTAAATAAGGGCCCTGTTTTACTTCTATCATTTCTACATCTTCTAAACACTTTAATCCATGTCCGCCATAAGGAAGAATAACAACGTCACCAGTAGAGATAATAACGCTTTCTATATATTCTTTTTCTTGCGAATATAAATCCAAGCGGAGTCTGCCTTTTTTAATTATCAAAACTTCTTGAGTTAAAGACACTTTTCGCTCAATTATATTATGAACATGCGCTTTTATTTCAGTATTTTTAGGATGTGACATAAACCCAACCTGCTGAGCAGAATTGGACGGAGTTATAAACTTTACCCCCTCTGCCATATAACCGTTTTTTATTATCAAAGCTATTTGATTATTTTTATAACAAATCTCTTTTATCATAGTTTTATTATATAATAAAAGCGAAATATGAGAAAAATAAGATGAAATGCTCTCGTTTAGGGATTTTATAAATATTTACAAAAGAGTTAATTTATGATAAATTTACTTAGATTTTATACCTAAAAAGAGGAAAAACAGTGAATTATTGTTCAAAGCCTTTTGAGGAATTTGAAATAGATGTAGACGGGAATTGTTACTGCTGCTGCAGGTGGTGGAATAAAAGTTACTGTTTAGGCAATATATTTACTCAAACTCCAGAAGAAATATGGAATGGTAAAGCAGCACAAGAGTTAAGACGCAGTATTTTAGACGGTGATTATAAATATTGTAATACTGATATTTGCTTAAAAAGTTATAACGATAATTTAAAATATGAACTAATAACTGATTACCCAAGTGAAATCAGTCTTTGTTATGATTATACCTGCACTGCACGCTGTGTATTTTGCAACGATGAAGTAAGGAAAATGCCTGATAACGAAGCAAAAAAATGGGATGAGATTATAAATACCAAATTTATTCCTTTATTTCAAAATGCTAAATTTGTAAGACTCTCTATGGTTGGAGAAGTTTTTGTAAGTGAACATTCAAAAAAGCTAATTAAACAAATAATAAAAGATTACTCAAATATAAAATTTGAATTTGTGACAAACGGAATATACGCTTCAAAAGAAAGTATAGAGGCACTTGGGATAGAAAATAATATTGAAAACATAAAATTTTCGCTTCCCTCAATGGAAGAAAAAACATATAAAAAACTTGTTCGTAACGGAAACTTAAAAGAAGTTTTAAAAAATTTAGAATATATATCTGAACTAAAAAAGGCAAATAAAATCAATGATTTTCGTTTAAATTTTGTTATCTCGTCATTAAATTATAAAGAATTACCCAAGTACGCTCAAAAGGCAGAAAAACTTGGCGCAAAGGTAGATTGTCTTTTACTGGATGAAAATGGCGGAGCATCAAATGGTACGCAATTCTTAAAAAATTTTGATTTACACAACATAGCAAACCCTAATCATCCTAAATACAACCACTTCATAACCATAATTAATTCTAAAAAATTCAAGGAATGTAAAAACGTAAATATTAATAAAAAAATTCAAATGCTTAAAAAAGTTTCATTAATAAAAAAATTTGTAAATTATTTAAAATACTATGCTAATATAAAGAAAAGAGGAGAAAAATAATGTTTTCATTTTTTTTAAATAAAAATCACGAAGAATTAGCACAAGAAGCTCAAAAGGCTTTTATAAATTTAGAATATAAAAAAGCAATTAATTTATACAAAAAAGCAATAACAAAAGTTTCAAATGATGATAACGCTTTAGCAGATTATTATTTTTATCTGGCAATTATAAATAAAGAATTAAACAATACAAAAAAGGCTTTAAATAATATAAATAAAGCAATAGAAATAAAAGATGATAATTTTAATTATTATTTTGAGCGTGCTGAAATTCAAGATTTATTAAAGGAAAATAGCAGTGAACAAGACAGAGAAAAAGCATACTATCTTTTAAAAGGCTATTTATCAGACGAAGATTATGTTGAAGCATTAAAAATAATAGAATTTCCTTTAAGAGAACGTTTACAAGCGGAAAAATATTCAAATTTATATCTTAAAATTAATAACAATTTTAAAGCTCTTGAAATAGTAAATAAGTTTATACTGGCAAATAAAAACGATGTTACTTTATACGATTTAAAGACCGATATTTTAAGCAAAATTGGAAAAACCCAAGAAGCAATTAATACAATAAACCGTGCAATAGAATTAGCCCCTAAGTGCGGTCATTATTACATGATGAGAAGTATATTATATAAAAACATTAACAATTATAAAAATGCAAAATCCGATATTGAAAAGGCGCTAAACTCTGATTTAAATGAAGAAGATAGAGCTAATGCAGAATCAATTAAAAATGGTTTGTAATAAATCATTTTGTTAAAATATAGTTCATAACATCATCAGGTTTATCAAAATATAATGAATTTTCCTTGCATAAAGAGAAAAATAAACTAACTAATTTTTTATAATTTTCAGGCAAAGGAACTTTTTCTTCGAATAAATCTATGGCGTAACGGTGTTCTATATGAAGCGAAACCCTTTTTATTCCGATACCAACCATTAATTCAATAAACTTTCTTATTTCTGTTTCATTATCGTTCATACCTTTTAAAATTATATATTTTACATTTATTTCAGGATCATCGGAATTAGCTTCCTTTACATATTTTTTTAAATTTTTAACTACATTATCAAATTTATCAACTTTTTTAATTTTTTTATAAGTTTCTCTTGTACCTGCATCTAATGCCATATTTAAAGAAGCAATTTTCTTTTTTAAACATTTGCTTATTATCGGCTGGTAAATAATATTATTTGATGAAAAATCAATTTTATTAATACCCTCCTTTAAAAATAATTTTACAAGAGGTTCAAATTCTTTTAAAACGGACAAGTCTCCGCCATGGAAAACTACTCTTAATTTATCTTTGTTTAAAAGATTATTTTTATATAATCCTTTCATAATAGGCAGAATATCGTAATATTCGCTTTTAACTTTTCTTGTTGTTATTTTCCCTTTTGAATAACTTAACCTGTCGCAATAATAACAACCGCAATTACACTGAGTCCAATTGTTTAAATATATCAGTTCAAATTGTTCACTGTACTTATTATTCTCGGATTTTTCTTTAATATAAATACAGTTCTCACAAGGTAAATCATTAAAGTTCCCATTTTGTAAATCTTCATAAAACTTTTTCTTCTTGGCTTTAAGAAGATTAAAATCGAAATGTTTAATGTTTCCGTCATAGTCTTTAAAATAAACAGGCCCGATATTACCTAAAATACAACAAGACCGAATTGCATCGGGGAAAAAAGTTAATACATTATTTAATTCATCGCAGTGATTCATAATATTACCATTTTATCAAACTGATTTATTAAAGCAAAACTTTAATTTATTTTTAAATTCCTCAAATTTACTGACAGGCTCTAAGTCCTTAAACAACTGAGGTAATCTTGGGTAATCTTTATATAATTCATCCACTTTTTTTAATATTTTAACGAAATCATTATAGTCAGGATGATTTTTTTCCCAAACCGCATATTGACTGAAATTTTGTCCCATTTCAGTATTCCCGAATTTTCTGTATTCCCATATCACGGGATTAATATTGTTTTTATGGCAAAATTCAACAAACATCGGTATTTCTTTATAATTTAACGAAGAAGCTACAAATACAATACTAACTTCATTTAATTTTTTTTGTTTATATAAATCTATAATAAATTCAAGATTTTTCATAACCGTTTCAAAATTACTGCCCCTCATAATAGTTTCATAAGTATTTTTCGTCATAGCGTGCATGGAAATAACTATTCTGTCTATTTTATCAATAATCCCAAGTTTATTACAAAATGCCTCATTAAATAAAAGTGCATTTGTTAAAATTTCAAATTTCAGATTTGGATACAATTCAGCAGCTCTTTTTAATACTTTTTGAGAGTGAGCACTTGCCGTAACTTCACCGCTTGAGGTAAGTGATAGAATTTTTGCATTTTTTAAAATCGGCATTAAAATCGTTTCTATCATATCATCATACTTTTTTACGGTTTCTTCAGAATTGCAGATAATCGAATCCCTGCATAACATACATTTTAAATTACATTGAGTATCATAAGCGAACCTGACTAATGTCGGATAATCAGGTTTTTCACATAATTCAATATCTTCCTGATTTATTTTTTTATTGCAAATTTCGGTATGACACAACTCATAATTGTTACTTAATAGTTTCTTCCTGAAATTAACGGCTTTATCGCCATACCATATTTCATCAAATGAATTTACTTTAAAAATATTTCCAATAGGATAATTTTTCAAATAACTGGGACAACATGTATGAACATCCCCGTTCGTATCAATTTCTATTTCACTAAACGGTCTTTGACATATTTCAGACGATGACACTATCAAATCTCCTATAATTTTATTTCTTCTAATTTCTTTTTGTATTTAAAACCATATATAGAATTTGTATCAAGTTCTTTTTTTATTTTAATTAAATAACTTTTCACTTTATCATAATCTTTTTTGGTTTTAAAATTTATTAAAAATAATCTTAACAGAAAATCTACATTATGACTATCTTTGTTATGTAATATTTCATATAACTTTTCAGCCTCTTGCAAATTTTCCATATTCATATAAATTTGTGCAAGATTAATTAAAGCATCATAATCATCAGGATATTTAGTTAAATATTCATTATAAAAAATAATTGCAGAAGTATAATG
>CANQRT010000045.1 GCA_947626325.1 Candidatus Gastranaerophilales bacterium
TGCCAGAAAAACAGTGGAAAACTACAGTTTTTAAATCATAATCCTGCAATATATTAAAAGTATCTTCGTGAGCTTCTCTATCGTGTATCAAAACAGGCAGTCTTACTTCTTGAGCAAGTTCCAGTTGTTTTCGCAAAACGGTTTTTTGCATTTCTTTTGTTTCTGTTTCCCAATAATAATCCAGTCCGATTTCGCCTATTGCAATAATCTTTTTATTAAGTGCATATTCTTTTAATCTTTCTTCAACAGCATTAGTGTATGTTTTGGCTTCAGACGGGTGCACTCCTAACGCACTATATAACATTTCATATTTAGCACATAAATTTAAGATTTCATCAAATGTTGACGGCTCAACCCCTGGGATTATTACTTTTTCAATTTCATTTTCCCTTAGTTCTTCTAAAAATCCGTCAAAATTTATTTGATATTCTTTAAAATCTATATGTGAATGTGTATCTATCATAACTTTACTATAACAAAAAAAATATTTATGTGTTTTAATATCATTGCGAAGTTTTGGAAATTATCATGGAAATTAATGCATTAATAAATAAGCCGCAAAGCAACATTAATACAAATAAAAAACGGGTGATAGCAGCTTCGATTGCAGGAAGTGCATTAGGAATAGGTACAGCCGTTGCTGGTGTTTATGCAATGGCAAAAGGACGCAATCCTATGACAACACTTAAGAATTTAACTTATGAGGAGGGGGATGTTCTTTTAATTGGCGCAGGCTCTGTCTTAGGCGGATTAATTGGCGGAGCTGTTTGCGATAATAACAAAAAAAATTTAAAACCTAAACTTCGTGAGGCTTCACAGCAATTTATAGGGAATATGGTATTCCCCATTTCTATTCTTGCTGGAGCTAACAAATTACTTAATAAATTTGTAATTAAGTCAATGGAAAATCTTTCTGCGAAAGATATTGTAATTAAAACAGCTGTTTGTATTGCCTCCTTGGTCGGTGGTATGGAGCTTGGCAACGCTGTTATGAACAGAGTTAACAATAAAATCTTTAAAGAAAAAGTTAAACACGATGTACAGGCGGAAGATTACTTAGTTCATGCTGATGATTTATGTTTAACTGCTAATATGGTTTTAAAAGATTTTAAACAAGTTTCTGCGGTTACTTCAAAAATATTGCCTTTAACTTTTATTGTGGCAGGCTCTAAAACAGGCTTAAAAGTATTCCTTTTTTTGTAAGTTTAATTGTGTTGTTTTCCATAGTTAATAATTTTAACTTTTTAAATTTATTAATTATTTTTGAATATTGTTGTTCAAAATTAATATTGTACTTTTTATTTATTTTTTCAATATTTATGCCGTTATTAAGCCTTAAAGCCAGTATTATTTCTTCCTCCAGCTTTTGTTGGGCGGTTAAAACTGTTTCTTCTTCTCTATCAAGAGGGTTTAAAATATATTTTTTAAAATCAGATTGATTTTTATATCTGATATCACCAATATATCCTGAAGCATTAACTCCAAATCCGTAATAATTCTTGTTTTGCCAATAACATAAATTGTGGTGCGAGGCAAAGCCTTTTTTAGCGAAATTACTTATTTCATAATGTTCAAATCCTTTTTCTGCAAGGGTATTACAAATATATAAAAACATTTTTTCCTGCATAGTATCATCAGGAAGATTATCTGGCGGATTTTTTCCAAAATATGAGTTTTTTTCAATTTTTAATCCGTAAGTTGAAATATGTGTTATATCAAGTTCTAATGCTTTTTTAATATCACTTTTTACGTCAGAGAGATTTTGATTAGTCAGTCCGTATATTAAATCAATACTAATATTTTGAAAACCTGCATTTTTTAAATCATTTAAGGCTTTATAAATTATTTTTTCATTATGTACTCTGCCGATTTCATTAAGTATTTTTTCGTTAAATGTTTGAACTCCTAAAGAAATTCTGTTAATCCCAAGGTCGTAAAATTCTTTACACTTAGTAAAATCAACGGTTTCTGGGTTTACTTCAAGAGTGATTTCAGCTTTTTCCCTCATATTAAAAAGTGATAAAATTTTTTTAATATCCCTTGGTTCAAGCAATGACGGAGTTCCACCGCCAATATACAGGGTTTTTAATTTTTCTTTTTTATACTGTTTTTTTATTTGCTCTGTGAGTGCATTTAAGTATTCACTTTTATAGCAGATATTTTCGCCTGATACAAAGTCGCAGTATCGGCATTTTCTAATGCAAAACGGAATATGAATGTATGCGTGGCTTATCATGGCTGGAATTCAGGATTAATTAAAACCTCTTTATCTTTTATTATTAATACTTTTTTATTTAAAAATTCTTCAATCATTAACGGCAGTGCTTTTGTTCCAAGATGATATCCGTCAACATAGTATTGAGTCTTTGTATTTAATTTATCATCAACGAGTTTATTAAAAATTGAACAAAATATAAAACCGTTTTCCTTTGATAATTTTTCCAATTTTTCATTAAAAATTTTTGTTGCAAGATTTCTATTTTGCTCGCTTCCTATACTTGGAAGTAGAAAATCCTTAGGTACAGAGTCATTTTGAGAGGCAACAGCTCCCCAGATAATTACTTTTAACCCCTCATTTTGAAGCATTTTTATATATTCAAGATATTTATTTAATATTAAATCAATTTCATTATTCATTGACTGAATATTATATTCGCCGTTTTCATCCTTTTGAACCCGTTTAAATAAATGGACTCGTATATCAATTTCACCAAAAGATAAAACAACTCGGTCACCTTTTTTTATATATCCTTTTTCAAGTAAAAATTTAGTCTTATTTAAAGTATTGGTTCTAGAATTTTCTTTCATTGCATTATATGCAAGAACAGCGCCTAAATGATAATTTTTAAATGTAGGCATTGATTGGCAGCCTGTTGTAATACCGCACTTCAGTTTTTTATAAGACAAAAAATCCTGCCCTGAAAAGAAAACGCTGTGACTATCCCCTATAACAAATATAGTGCCTTTTTTTACGTTTTCTATTTCTTGATGTGATATTTCTTTGACAAGTTTTATAATATGCGAGTCTGATAATTTATTACATTTTCCCCAGTTATTAAAAGAAGTAAACTTAAACTTTATTCCGAAAAAGTTAATAAATAATCTGTTTCTTACCCGTTCAAATTTAAACAGTTTCATAATAAATTATCTGTTAGCGTGAACAGTTCCGAGTCCGCTTCTTCTAACAACTTTGCCTTCATCTTCTTCTATTGTTAAAATACCTCTGTCATCAATATGTTGTCTTTCAGGCATATAATTGCGCTGAGTTTCAACATCACCTTTTATACCGTTAAAAAAGTTGCCGACAGGAGCAAACCAATGATATTTAGAAGCACAAAATATAAATGCAATAACGCAAACCCAAAAAATAAATTTACCCATAATTCCGCCTCAAATTCTTTATATTACATAGTTAGGTTATATTATTTTTTATTTATTGTCAAACTGTTTTGCTCTAGTTTATGATAAATGTTTGTAAATTTACGATGAAATAATACATTTTATGATAATATTATTTAGAATAATTGTGAGATGGAAGTGTTTAGTATGAATGAATTTTTGTTAAAAGTGAAAAAATATCTAAATTTTCAAACATTTAAAATTTTTACATATATAGTTTATATTTTCACTGCAATACATTGTGTAATGTGGCATTTAACTTTTGGCGGCAGGTGGGATACAGGTATGCCGCTTGGAATGGTAGATAATTTTTTAAACGGAGGTACTTTTTATACAGATTTAGAAAATGTAACTGCAACTTCACCATATTTCCCAGGTAATGTATTTGTTGCATTTATTTCAAGAATTTTATTTCATTATAATGCTGAAACAGCTATGATTATTTTTGGCGGATTAGTTAGCGTTTTCTTAATTTGGGGCTTAACTAAAATTGCTTCAGATGATGATAAGTTAAGATTTTATTCGGGAATATTATTCGTTTTATTTTTTGTTTTTGAATTTGGATTTTTAAAATATTATCTTTTAGAAATTCATCCTGATTTAACTTGTGTTTGCTTTTTCCTTTTTGGAGTGATTTTAGCAGGAAAATTTATTAATAAAAAATTCAGTTTAATTAATTATATTTCTATAATTTGTTTATTTTTTATTTCTGCTTTGTTTAAACAGAGCTCAATATTCCTGTTTATGGGTTTGTTTTTCTATTTGTTATTTACAAAAAGTATCGAGTTAAAATCTAAATTATGGCTAATCTCTGCTGAAATAATATCAGGTTTGCTTTTATTATCAGTTATTTTTTCAATGAAAAATTGCTGGCTGGGTACAGTAGCTATAAATGCAACTTTTCCTTTCATGACAATTTCAGAATTTTTGTCCGAGTGGAAATCAGCATTTTATGATGCAAATGTCTTTTTAATATTATTATCCTTGTTCATAATTTTATTTATATTGAAAAAAGTAAAATTAAATACTGAACTTCAAAGACTATGGTTTTATCCTGCAATAGTATGGATGCTGTTAAATATATTGTACCCTGCATTAAGGGAAGGAGCGAATATGGGAGATATAGAAGCAGCAGTTTTCCCTATGGCTCCTTATGTAATCTTAACTATATTTTATATTATTAAAATTACATCAAAATCAAAAATAATAAATGAATTAAAAAACTTCATAATAATAAGAATGCAAAACAAAAATATAAGAAATGTTGTTATTCCTATAATGTCAATAGCACTTGTTATAGGTCTTATATATGGTATATCCTATGGAGTAAGGTCAATTGACCGTATTAATAGAAATTATAAATTATATATTCAAAGATTAAATGATGAAAAATTTATTGCAAATTGGTTGGAAGAAAATTATGCTCACAAAAAAGTTGCATATATTTCTTATAAATATGAGCTTTTAAATAATACATCTTTAATTAAATCTACTGATTTATTAACTTATGGCAATTTTTCTCATGGTACATACTTAACAGTAGCTGATATAGAAAATATGCAAAAAAATGAAAATTGGGATTTAATTATCACTTTAGAAGAAGACAATCTTAAAGATAAGTGGCCTAATGTATTTAAACATTATAAGTTAGTAAATACAGATAATATATTACCCCCCCCCCACAGAGTCTGATGAAAAATTCTTAGTATATGAAAAACTGTAAAGACAACAAATTATTTGATAAGATTTCATTGGAGTTAGTTAATTAAATGCGTAAATTTACCATTGAAAAAATGCAAACAGACGATGTTGGGGATGTGTTTGAAATAGAAAAGATAATACATCCCAATCATCATTGGTCAAAGGAGTCTTTTTACAATGAGCTTGCTAATAACCTTGCAAGATATTGGTGCGTAAAAGATGAAAATAAAAAAATATGTGCATATATAGGCTATTGGATGATATTTGAAGAAGCTCATATTACAACGCTGGGGGTTCATCCTGATTATAGAAGATTACAGCTTGCTCAAGCGCTGATGGTTAAAGCAGTTGAGGACTGTTATAGTGAGATGATAAAGTATATTACTCTTGAGGTGCGGGAAAGCAACATTCCTGCTATAACTTTGTATGAAAAATTTTTATTTGAGTCTATCGGAGTAAGAAAAAATTATTATCAAGATAATGGAGAAAATGCTTTAATAATGTTTACTCAAAATATCTGGTATGATAAATTTAAAAATAATTTTAAAGTGTTGCAGGAAAATATAAAAAAGGTTGAAATAACTTATGCTTAATAAACGAGTAATAGAGGGATTAAAACAATTTCATAATGAAAATATAAAAATAAAATTCTGCCTTGGTACAATTGCCATTATGGGAGTTTGCCTGCTGTTATTGATAATATCAACATTTACTCAGATAAAAATTAATTTTAATATGCCTGAAAGCGGGATAGGAAACTATTTAAAATTTGAATATATTCCGCAAATCCCAATATTAATATTTATAGCTGGATTACTTGGTGAGACTTGGGGATTTGTTGTAGTTTTATTATATATTTTAATGGGATTAACACCTTGGTTTCCTATTTTTGCACTTGGCGGTGGACTTTCTTATGTATTTCAATATAATTTTGGTTATATTTTTGCTTATTTATTTGCTGTTATTTTGTGTGCAAAGGAGCTTAATAAAGGCAATTCGCTTAAAAATATATTGTATGCTGTTTTATATGGGATACTTACAGTTCATGTTATAGGAACTTTGTATATGATAATTATTGCCCTTATAAGACATGAAAATTTGGATTTTATATCAAATTGGATTTATTATCAGTCCCTGTCTAAAATATTGTACGACCTAGTGTTTGGCTTCCTTGCAATAATAATAGCAAAAGCCTGCCATAAAATTTTATGGCTGATTATGGGCTAAAGTCCAAACTTAAATAATATAGTTAAAATGCAGCGTTCTACCAGTTGTAAAATAATAAATGCAATTAAAGGTGAAATATCAATCATACCTATAGGCGGAATTACAGCTTTAAAAGGTGCCATAATCATTTCATAAACTTTAATTAAAGATGCTAAAGGTTCTTTTTTCGCATCAAATATGGGTATCCAGCTTAATAAAACTACTATAAGTATTATTAAATATATAATATTGAAAAATATTGCAACAATATTAGAAATCATTGATTATCCTTTTATGAAGTATGTGAAGTGTTATAGCACTCGCAATTATTTCGTTCAATAGGCGTATTTTCTATAATTGCGAGCAATAATTCTTTTAATCTGCTAATGTTAGATTTGAAAACTTGAATTACCTCTTGATGAGTAACAGGCTGAACATCGCCTACTAATCCTGCGTCATAGTCAGTTATTAAAGCAATAGTAACAGGACACATATCAAGCTCATGAACAAGATGTACTTCAGGATACTGGCTCATATTAATAACTTCCCAGCCTTGATTTGTAAAGAATTTTGATTCTGCTTTTGTCGTAAATCTCGGGCCGTTAATAACAACAACAGTTCCTGTTTCATGAACATTAATTCCAAGTTTTTTTGCCTGTTCTATAGCTATTTGTCTTAATTCAGGGCAATATGGGTCAGCTGCAGAGGGGTGAACACAATTTGGGCCTTCAAAAAATGTGTTTTTTCTTCCGTCTGTCCAATCAACAAACTGGTCACAAATAACAAAATCTCCTGGTTTTACGTGTTTTTGCAAACTGCCTGCTGCGCATGGTGATATAACCCTTGTAACTCCTAAAGATTTTAATGCCCAAACATTAGCACGATAATTTACTAAGTGAGGCAAAAATCTGTGATTTTTTCCGTGGCGTGGAATAAATGCAACTTTTTTCCCAAATAATTCACCTATGGTTATAGGGTCTGAAGGTTCGCCATAAGGCGTATTTATTGTAACTTCATTATATGGCGTACCTGCTTCTTCAAAAAAACTGTAAAATCCGCTTCCGCCTATTATACCTATTTGTGCTTGATTATTTTCACTCATAATATTCTCCTAAATGACTAAAATATTTTAACATAAAAAAGCACATAAAAAAACCGCCCTTTGAAGAGCGGTCTTTTTTTTATTCTTGAGTTTTTGTTGCTTGAAGTGATTCTGTATCTTCAATTAAGTCATTTTCGTAATCGTAATTGTCTTCATCACTTGAGCCTGTATCAATCTTACCATCATAAGAAATACGGATTTTTAAACCTTCTTCAGATCTTCCGCGTTTACTTGCAACAGTTCTGAATTCACTTTCGCTAATAGGGCGGTCAACATAAATTTCACGAGTTCTTGTACCTTCCTCTAAATTAAATATTTTACCTTCAAGGCCCCAAAAACGAATACCGTCTGTTGTTATGAAGTTTGGATGTGAATAAGAAGAAGGCCCTGTACAATCAACTTCGCCTGATGTATTCAATGCATCTGCAATTGACTTACAAAAATCACTTTCTCCGACATTGTCATCTGCCCAATATGCAGCTGAATTTGCAGCAACTGAATAAACAGTTGAATCCATTGCATTTGCTACCGCATTTTGCATATCATATAAAGCTTTTTTATAGTATACCTTATCTTTATCTGGTCTTACATTGTCAATAACAGGTATTAAAATAGCTAAAAGTACAGCTATAATTGCTAATGTAACCAGTGCTTCAGAAAGAGTAAATGCTTTTTTCATCATTTTATCCTTATACTCACATAATAGTACCATATATTATAATAATACCACAATTTAATAATTTCAACTCGTTTTTATATTAATTTTAATATTCCGCAACTAAACTGTTCTCGTATGCATATTCATCCTCGTCTGGAATGGATACTTTGCCGTCATATCTAATTTTAATAGCAAGTCCAGGTTCTAGGTGATTTTCATCCCTAGGTCTTGCTAATTTTCCACTCTTTAATTCGTTTTTTGAAAATTTTCTGTCAAGATAAACTGTTATTTCGTTATCGGCATCAGAAAATTCTTTTTCAAATCCCCAGAACCTTATACCATCTGTTGTTATAAAGTTTGGTGAAGCATACGTAGACTCTGAGTCGCAATCACTTTGTCCTGATATATTTAAATAATCAATGAAATAAGAGCAGAGGCTCATTCCTTTTAAATATAAAGCTCTTCCTTCATCGTCAATATTATTATTAACTTCTTCCGTATCCATTATTTTATGCATTGCAGACTGTATGGTTTGAATGCCTTTTTTATAATAAATAGGATCTTTTTCAGGTCTTGTATGATTTAAAACAGGTATTGTAATCGCCATAACTATACCTAATATTGTAAGAGTTACCAAAACTTCAGCTAACGTGAATGCTTTTTTCATATTCCTCCAGTTAAGTTAATTCTATTACAAATTTATAATATAATTATTTACGCTTTATTTCAACTTTTTTAATATATACTTGATATAAATTTTTTAGGTGTATATAATTCAATATCGGATTAATTAAGTAAAAAAGGAATGAGAAAATGAAAAAAGACATACATCCTGAATATAAGAAAACAGTTATTAAATGTGTATGCGGTAACGAAATAGAAACAGGTTCTGTAATGGATGATATTACAGTTGAAATTTGTAATCACTGCCATCCGTTCTATACTGGAAATCAAAAGATTGTAGATACAGAAGGCCGTATTGAAAAATTCAAAAAACGTTATCAAAAAAATCAAAAATAAGTTTTGCTGTGCTTTGTATATGCAAAGCACAGCTTTTTTAAAACCCGCTTTTATGGTGGGTTTTTGTATGCAGGGGAGAATGTTATGATAAAAGATAAATATGCACAGGTTAAATTAATCTCTAAGCCTGATAATATGCTTAAAACTATATATACGGCGTGTAGAACCTGCTACAGCAGTGACTCTCCGCTTAATATTTATGAATGTGATAGTACTCAAGATAACGAAAAAATGCTTAAACTTATTAAAAGAGTTATTTCTTCAGGGCATTACAGTACTATTGAGCATATTCAAGTTAGCTTTGCTATAAGCAATATATCACGGGCATGCTCTCATCAGCTTGTAAGACACAGACACATGTCATTTTCTCAAAAATCACAAAGATATGTTAAGGAAAAAGAGCAGTTTGAATATATAATCCCTGATAGTATTGAGGGGAATGAAGAATTAAAGGCTAAATTTACTGATTTTATGGGTAAAATATCTGAATTTTACCTTGATTTAACACAAAATGGTATTCCTGCAGAGGATGCAAGAGCTGTATTGCCTAATGCAGCTGCTACCTCAATGGTGGCAAGTTTAAATTTGAGAGAACTTATACATTTAGCTAATTTAAGACTTTGTACAAGAGCTCAAAAAGAAATAAGAATACTAGTAAAAAGAATGTGCGATGCGCTTACAGAAGAAGAACCTTGGTTAAAAGAATATCTTGTACCAAAGTGCGAAAGATTAGGATATTGCGATGAAGATAAATCCTGCGGGAGAAAACAGGTAAAAGGTAATTAAATTATGGAAGAAATGCTTGATAAAATACTTCAAATAGAAAGTAAATATATGGAACTCGGTCAGATATTATCTGATCCAGAAGTGATACAAGACTACAACAGGTTTAAAACATTATCTAAACAAAGAAAGGCAATGGAAGAAACGGTTGAAGTGTATCATAGCTGGAAAGAGTCAGAACAAGCTGTTAAAGATGCGCAGGAAATGTTAAAAAACGAATCTGATGAGTCAATGAGAGAGTTTCTTCATAATGAAATAAATGAAAATGAAAATAAAATGGCAGAGTTGGAAGAAAGAATGAGAATACTTCTTCTTCCGCGCGATCCTATGGATGATAAAGATATTATGCTTGAAATAAGAGGCGGTGCTGGCGGTGATGAAGCAAATATCTTTGCAGGCGACCTTATGAGAATGTATTTAAGATATGCTGATAAGCAGGGCTGGCAGACTCAAATATTAAGTAAAACTGATTGCGAAGCTGGCGGGGTTTCTGAAGTTATTATTTCTGTTAAAGGCGATAGTATATATTCAAAACTTAAATATGAATCTGGTGTACACAGGGTGCAG
>CANQRT010000046.1 GCA_947626325.1 Candidatus Gastranaerophilales bacterium
GGCATTTTGATCATTTACTCGGGAAAATTGAAATTCCCAAAAAATATCCTAATATACCTATATATATGAGTGAAGCAGATATATTTCATGTGAAAAATATAAACAATGAACTTAAAATGTGGCGTGTTAATAAAGAAACTGAACCCCTAAGCCCTGTAAAATTTATTGATGAAAGTACTAAACTTACGTTAGGAGAGCAGGAAATAAAAATATTTGCTACTCCTGGACACTCAAAAGGCAGTTTGTCATTCTATATAGACGGCAAACTTTTTTCTGGCGATGCTCTATTTAAGCATAGTATTGGAAGAACTGACTTTATAGACGGAGATTATGACACATTAATTTCTTCTATAAAAACAAAACTTTTTACCCTGCCAGATGAAACAAAAGTTTATCCTGGTCACGGCCCTTCTTCTACAATCAAAGATGAAAAAAAATTCAATCCGTATTTAAATTAATTTCTGATATCCAACCGTCTACTCATAAAAAATCTACAGCAATGGAAGAAAAGAGAACCATTAGTTATACAGTTTCAATAGCTGCCCCGTTAAGCAGCATGTATTCTTGTAATCCTTTTACGACATCATCACGAAAATTCATTAAAAAGTTTCCAACTGTTTCTGCCAAATTTTGATTAAGTTCGTTCATATAAATCCTATATCCTTTATTTATTTTCTAAAATAATTAACGGCATTTTATAAATTTTCTTTAGGCTTAAATGACGCAAATTAACATTTTGTTACAAAATAAAAAATTTACTCCCCCAAATGGAGTATTTAATTTGTATATAAATTCAAATAATAACTATTATTTACACTAAAAAAATGATATTAAAAAGCTTTAAATATGATAACCTGTTTTTACTAAAGCAAATGTAACAAAAGAGAAAGGACTATTATGCAAATTAGCAAAATTGGTTTAACTACAAAAAAAACTGTTCAAAATAATACTACTGAAAAAAGGCTAACAACAAATCCTTTTGGCGTAAGCTTTAAAGGTAATGTTATACAAGCTGATGTATTTGAAACAAACAACAAAACTGGCATACAAAATAATATATACGAAAAAAGCAAGTTATTCGCATCAGCGCTTGTCAGCGGTATAAACAATTTTAATGAGTCTTTTAAATCAAGAATGAATGCAATAGTATCTTTCGGTAAAAAAGTTGCTAAAGACAGCCTTGAAACTCTTGAAAGAATTGGGAATACTGAAGTTAAAATAGATATTGACGGGATAAAAGATAAAATATTCCCTGATAGAAAATATGAGGTTAAAAACCTATCCAAAATACCTGTTGAGGATTTAAAAAATATGTGGCAGGATTTAAAAGATGATGAAGCAGCTTAATTTAAGGGGGATAAAACAAATGGATAATAATCAAAAAATAAAAAATATAATAAAAGCGTTAGGAGAACACCAAGACGCTGAAGAAGCTATTAAGCTTTTAACAGAATTTGGCACAAATTCACCTGATGATGAAATTAGAGAGCTTACTGCTCAAACATTAATTAAAAAGAACACTCACGACTCATTAAGAGTTGTTCTTATCTCAAAAGGTAAGGGAATTAACGATTTAAGTGCAAGAGTTGCAATGGCATCAATTAACGAATTGTTATCATTAAAAGATAAAACAGAAGCCATAAAAATATTGGACGATACAATAAAAATGCACTCAGAAGAAGATGTAAGAAATACAGCACGTTCTGTAAAAGCACTAATGACATTTAGTTCATAAAAAAACAAAAAAATATAAAAGCCTCCTAACTAACAGGAGGCTTTTTTGTGTATAATAAAAAAAACAGGAGAAAAGCATGAAAACATATAATATAGCTCTATTAGCAGGCGACGGAACAGGAAAAGAAGTTACAGATGAGGCTGTTAAAATATTAAAAGCTATAGGAAAAAAATACGAAATAGAATTTAATTTTGAGCCTGCCTTAATTGGCTTATGATAAATATAATACACCCCTTCCTGATATCACAATTGATATTGCAAAAAAATCAGATGCAGTATTACTTGGTGCAGTGGGTGAGTGGAAATATGACAAACTCCCGCCTGAATTAAGACCAGAGCGCGCTTTATTAGGGATAAGAAAAGAGCTTAACTTATTTGCAAATTTACGCCCCGCAACTGTATATCCAGAACTAACTTCGCTCTCTCCTTTAAAGGAAGATGTTGTTTCAGGTACTGATATTATGATTATCAGGGAACTAACAGGGGATGTATATTTTGGAACTCCAAAAGGCATAGAGGTTAAAAATGGTGAAAAATATGGTTTCAATAATATGTGCTATTATGAAAGCGAAATAAAAAGAATAGCCCATATTGCTTTTAAAACTGCAATGCAGAGGAACAAAAAATTATGTTCTGTTGATAAGGCAAATGTTTTAGATGTTTCAAGATTGTGGCGGGAAACTGTTGCAAATGTTTCCAAAGATTACCCCGAGGTTGAATTAACAAATATGTATGTGGATAATGCTGCAATGCAGATTATAAGAGCACCAAAACAATTTGACGTTATACTCACGGGAAATATATTTGGTGATATATTATCTGATGAAGCCTCTATGTTATCTGGTTCTTTAGGATTACTGCCCAGCGCTTCACTTTCAGACGGTAAAATCGCAATGTATGAACCAATCCATGGCAGTGCGCCTGACATAAAAGGATTAAATATTGTTAACCCTATCGCAACAATACTCTCTGCTGCAATGATGTTAAAATACTCGTTTAATATGAATAACGAGCATGACGATATTGTTAAATCCGTAAGAAAAGCACTAAAAGACGGCTACAGGACTAAAGATATAGCACTATCAGGCATGGATTTTGTCTCAACCTCAAAAATGGGAGATGTCATTTATAACAATATTTTAGCTGATTAATAATACTGAAGTGCTAATAAATCAGCAGTATTTAAAATCTTTTAAAATTATACCACGGGGTAGTGAAAAGCTCTGTAAAATAAGTTATAGTTAAAATGTAGATTGAAGCTGACGAACACTTTCTTTCGGGGTTGCGAAAAAGTATTATTTATATAGTTCGGGTTTAAGTTTCAATCTACACTTTTTTATGCGGATTTTTTTTAAATTATGATAAAATATATTTAGACTAATAAAAAGGGGAAATAATGAAAAGTTACAATAAATTTATTAAGTTATTAATGATACTTACTATCGCAGTTGGAGTTAATATAAGTATAAATGATACTGCTTATAGTGCTGCTACAGCAGTTAAAACTGCTCCTGAGACAGTTAAAACTGCACCAGCAACCACTATTTATACCAGCGTTAATCCTATTGATGTTGTTAATAATCCGTCAAAGTATTTAAACAAAAATATAAAATTTGATGCTGAATTTGAAACTTATACATCTTTAGGTCTTGATTATAAACCTGCTTATAAAGATCCTGCTAAATATATCGGAATTTTAATACGAAGAAATGACGTAAAACAAAAAAACATTCCGCTTTCAGAAATGAAAATATTTTTAGATAGAGAAACAGCAGAAAAACATCCCGATTTAGATTCTGGCGATAAAATCAGAATTTCAGGAAAAGTATTTTCAACCGCATTAGGTGATCCTTGGGTTGATGTTAAAAAATTTGAAGTATTAACAGTAAAACCAAAAGATACAAAATAATTAGAAGGCAGTCGGGAGAGAGTTGTGAAAGATAATAAAAGAGCCTATCTTACAGTACACGGACATTTTTATCAACCGCCGAGAGAAAATCCTTGGCTTGAAACAATAGAAATTCAAGACAGCGCTAAACCTTTTCACGACTGGAACGCAAGGGTTACAGCAGAATGTTATACACCTAATTCCGTTTCTAAAATAGTTACTCAAGATAATAAAATTCTTGATATAGTAAATAACTACGCATACATCAGCTTTAATTTCGGGCCCACACTTTTATCTTGGATGGAACATTACAGCCCTTATTCTTATGAAAGAATAATAAAAGCAGATGTAGAAAGTGCATCCCGAAATAACGGACACGGAAACGCTTTAGCACAAGTATATAACCACATAATAATGCCTCTTGCTAACAAAAATGATAAATATACACAGATTATTTGGGGCATAAAAGACTTTCAATACCGCTTTGGCAGAAAACCAGAGGGAATGTGGCTGGCTGAAACTGCATGCGACGATGCAACACTTGAAGCACTTATTGATTGCGGTATAAAATTTACAATTCTTTCACCTTATCAGGCTAAGAGCGTTAGAAAATTAAATTCAAATGACAATTGGAGTGATGTAAGCTGGGGAAATATAGATCCTGCAAGGGCATACAGATATTTTACAAAATCTGATAAAACAAAATACATTGATTTATTCTTTTATGACGGTTCAATATCAAAATCAGTAGCATTTGATGAACTTTTAACCGACGGAAACAAGTTTATATCAAGATTAAAAGACGGAATATCAAATTTAAGAGATTATAACCAGCTTGTAAATATAGCAACAGACGGCGAAAGCTACGGACACCATACAAAATTTGGAGATATGGCGCTTTCATATATTTTAAAAGTTAAAGCAGAAGATGAAGGATTTGAAATAACCAATTACGCTAATTATCTTGAACAAGAAGGCGTGCAGTATGAAGTTGATATAAAAGATGTTTCCTCTTGGAGCTGTTCACACGGAGTCGGCCGCTGGTGCGATGATTGCGGATGTTCCACAGGAGGCGGCTATGGCTGGAACCAAAAATGGCGTAAACCACTGCGCGAGGGGCTTGACTATGTTCGAGATGAGCTTAAAAAAATCTTTGAAGAATATGGAGCTAAATATTTTAAAAATGTTTGGACTGCCAGAAATGATTACATTGATGTTATTTTAGATAGAAGTAAAAATTCAATTAATTCTTTTCTTGAAAAACACGCTAATTATAAATTAGACTACCCTGATACCGTTAAAGCCTTGAAATTAATGGAAATGCAAAGACAAGCAATGCTTATGTATACAAGCTGCGGCTGGTTTTTCTCTGAAATTTCAGGGATTGAAACAACACAAATAATGAAATATGCAGCCCGTGCTATGCAATTAGCTAAATATTTTTCCAATAAAGATATTGAAGCAGGGCTTTTAGAAATATTGTCACGAGCACAAAGCAATATCCCAGGGTTTGGCAGCGGAAAAGACGTATATGAAAAATTTGTTAAACCCTCTGTTGTCACTATAAAACAAATAGGAGCATTATGGGCAATATCTTCTATGCACACCAATTTTGAAGATTTTACTACGCTTTATTGCTATGACATAAAAAGACACTACAGTAAATATGTATCAAACGGATCAACTGCATTTAGTGCGGGAAGAATTGAAATATCTTCTAAAATAACACTGGATAAAGCAGACTTTTTCTTCGCAGCTCTGCAATTCCCTGAGGGCGATTTTCACTGTGCTATAAAGCGTTATGATGACAGTGAAAATTTACAGGAATTAACTAAAAATCTTTGCAATATATATTTAAACAACCCTGTAACAGAAATTATCAGGGCGCTTGATAAGACTTTTGGCAATGAATACTACACCCTGAAAGATGTTATTATTGAAGACAGAAGCAAAATATTATTATCCTCGCTTAAAGACAAACTTGGTAAATTCTCAAACACATACAGAGAGGTTTATAACGAGGGTAAGAGCTTTATTATGCAGCTTATTCACCTTGGAATTAGTGTTCCTGTAGAATATAAACTTGCTGCTCAGTATACTTTATCTAATGATTTTAATGAAATTTTTAAAGACTGTATTAATTTAACAGATGAAACTACAATCCAAAAGGGTGTAGATATTTTAAAAGAAGCTAAGGATTTTCAAATTGATATAGATAAAACACAAACTGAGGATATATTTTCAAGACAGATACAAAAAGCAATTTATAATTTTATGAAAACATTTGAAATGCAAAGACTCGATAATATATTAAAAATGTTTGAATGTGCATCTAAATTAAATTTAAAAGTTGATATTTCAGAAGCTCAAAACATGTATTTTAATAAAATTTATTCAAAATTCACTAAATTGCTTGATAATGCCTCTATAGAGCAGACTAATATTGAAGAATTGCGTGAGTATTTATTCTCGCTCTTGATTTTAGGCGAATATTTGAATATTAATACTGATTTTTACAAATCATCAATTTTAAAGTTAACCTCGGAAAAGCTAAACACCAAGCCTATTTAAAATTGTTTTAACCTGACTTCTCAAATTAATAAAATCAGAATTATTATAAATTACATAATCTGACTTTTTAATTTTTTCCTCCTCTTTAGCTTGAGAGTCAATACGCACCTGCGCATACTCTCTAGAATAGTTATTCCTTGCAATTAAGCGATTTAACCTAATATCTTCATCAGCAGAAACAAAAATAATTTTATCAAATTGATTTTCAATTCCAGTTTCAAAAAGCAAAGGAACAGAAACAAAGATTAATTTTTCGCTGTTATTTTGAGCTAAAAATTCATTAACTTTTTCATTAATTTTAGGATGTAAAATTTTTTCTAATTTAGCTCGTTTTTTATCATCCGAAAATACAACTTTTCCGAGCATTTCACGGGAAATATTACCCATTGCATCATATATATCATCATCCATAAATACTTCTTTAATTAATTTAATAACCTCAAGGTCATAAGAGAGTACAAAGTGTCCGATTTTATCCGTATCAATCACCTTATATCCCTCTGAAAGCAGTATCCGCTCAACTTGAGATTTTCCGCTCGCTATATTTCCCGTTATTGCAATTTTTATCATAAAATAATTATATATCACTAATAAAAATTACTGCAAATAAGAAAGCAGAGTATTTAAAAGTTCATACTTTGTTTTGTACCCTGCAAAATTTGCTATTAAGTTTCCATCTTTAAATAAAAGAAATGACGGAAAAGCGTTTAATCCAAAACGGCTTACTAAGGCTGGATTTTCATCAGGATCAACTTCTCCTATCCAGATATTTTGGTCAGCAATTTCTTTTAATATCGGTTTTTGTCTTTGGCAAAATCCGCACCATGAAGCAGTAAAAGCAACAAATTTTATACCGTCCTTTATATTTTCATCAAAATTATTTTCATTTAACTCTATTAGCATAACGAACTCCTTTTTTAGAAGTATATAAAGATAAATAAAAAATTAAATCCTCCGTTAAGCTACTTTCTAATAACAAGACGTTCAAGCCACCTTACAATTCTTGTAGGCTTATTTTCTTTTTCCCTTGTAATAGAGTCAACCAAAACAGTTTTAGCACCTAAGCGTTTTCCAGCTAATACATCAGTTAAAGGTCTATCACCAACTACAACAGTATTTTCGGGCAGTATATTTACGGATTTTAAAAATTCCCTCATTATTTTAGGATTAGGTTTATTGGCATTGCCGATAACGGGAAAATCAGATCTTGACTGTACCTTTGATATGTAGTCTGTCCTTTTATTGTTGCTGATTACAGCTATAACAAAATTTTGTTTTAATTCCTTTAAAAGTTCAAATACTTGTGGCGGATATTCACCAGATTTTGACGGCATTACAGTTGAGTCTAAATCAAATAAAATTGCATTTATTCCAATTGATTTTAGTTCTTTAAAATCAATATCAAAAAGCGATACAAGATTGTAATCGGGTTTTAAAATCATCTTATATTTTTAACTCCTATTGTTCTTGCAAGAGCATATTTATAATCTTTTGGGCTTTTAGAAAGTTCTATTAAAAATTCATCATTAGTATTACATAAAGTTTTTTCCTCGCCTGATTTTTCGTCAAAAATCTTTGTAACTCTTGTTTTAAAGCATTCATCTGGTGTAATTATTTCAATCTCATCGTTTAATAAAAATTTATTTTTTGTAAGAACTTTAAACATGTTATCCTTTTTATCAAGGAAAACACATAAGCAGTCAGCCCCAGCCAAGCCTTTTGAAATATCGTAGCTGTAGCCCTCGCTGTCGGGTTTATGAAGATAAAAGCCTGTTGTATAGCCTCTATTGCCAATTTTTATAATCTCATTATAATTTTCTTCTTTATTGATTTTCCCTGTTGTAAGGTAATCATCTATTGCTTTTCTGTAGGCTTTAGCAATAGCTGAAACATAGTATAAACTTTTTGTTCTGCCCTCAATTTTAAATGAATCAATACCTAAATCAATAAGCTCTGGAAGATAGTTAATAAGAGCTAAGTCTTTTGGACTTAGAATATGCGTGCCTTGTCCATTTTCTTCTATATCAAAATACTCACCCTGACGAGTTTCTTCAACAAGTTTATAACTCCACCTGCAAGATTGAGAGCAGTTTCCGTGGTTCGCTTTACGCTCTCCTTTTGTCATATAGTCGCTAATTAAACAACGCCCTGAAAATGATACGCACTGAGCACCGTGGACAAAGACTTCATATTCAATATCAGGAACATTATTTTTAATTTCTGCTATCTGTTCGAGAGATAAATCTCTTGATAAAACTACCCTCTGCGCACCAAGGTCGCGCCAGAATTTAACAGTTTCTGAGTTTAATATATTAGTCTGGGTACTTACGTGAAGTGCAATTCCCTCAATATATTTTTTGATAACATTATAAACTCCAAAGTCAGAAAACAATATAGCGTCAGGGTTTGCGTCTTTAATACGCTCGGCGCACTCTATCATTCCTTTTATATCATTATCATAAGCAAAAATATTTAAGGTTAAATAAACCTTTTTACCCATTGAATGTGCTAATTCAATGCAGTCTTTTAAGTTATCAATTGTTATAAGCTCGCCTTTTCGCATAGCTCTTAGGCTGAAATCAACCATTCCAAGATACACAGCATCAGCCCCGTAGTGAATAGCATAATCCAATTTCTCTTTACTTCCTGCGGGTAATAATAGTTCAGGTCTTTTTATTTTTGCTTCCATATAACTATTTTACTACAAAGTTTTTTTATCAGTTTTTATCAGTTCAAACCCTTTTATAAAGGTATTTTTAATGTAATATTTTTTATCTTGGCTCGGAAGATAATATTTTTCCCTCAATTTATCCTTAATGGAATATAAAATATACAATTGTGTTTTATATATTGCTTTGTAGTTTTGCGGAATATAATCATTTATCACCGCATCATTAGGAATTATTATATAATCGGGTTTATATGGTTCCTCTAGAATTTCTGCCCAACCCTCCTGTGCATTATAAAATTTATCAAGAAGTTCTTTTTCTCTCTTAAAATAAACTTCTTCATAGCGCCCATCCATATATATTAAGTTATTTGGAAACAGTTTATACGAAATATAGCTTCCTAAATCTAAAGGGGCAAGGATTTTACCTTTTAAATTATTGATTTTTAAGAACTCAACCTCTTGAACAGGCTGTTCATATAAATAATATAAATCAGGTTTACTTATGAAAAACAATATTAATGAACCGACAGAAAATAAAAGCATAAGTATATAATGAGCAATATTTTGAAGTACATTTGCCATTTTTGATTTTTGTTTATCAATAAACTTATAACAACTATTACAAATATCCTTATACAAAAATATAATTGAAGTGATTATAAAAAACGGAGTATTTTTTATGTATTTATAGGATAAATAAGCACAAACAAAGAACAGAAGGTATTTTGTATAATCATTTTTATAATTTTTAATTTTCAAAAGCATTGCAATAAAAAATATGACATATAATACTTTAAACCAGAAAAGTAGACCATTTGAGTTTAAAAACGGACTCGTCCATTCTGTTATATAGGGGCGCGGCATGGTAGACGCCATAAAAATAAATTTAACGTAGTCAATTCCGTAAGGATTAATAAACATAACCAAAAAGCACGCAAAAAGAGTAAATAAATATTTTTTAAACGGTTTTTTATTAAGTGCTTCGCCAAGCGAGTATATTGCTAATACTCCGAGCCCCGCCACACATCCTCCATGGGTGTTCGCCCAAATTAACATTAAAGGAGGCAATATGAATAAAAGCTTATTTTCTCCTTTTTTTCTGACTCTTTCAAGCAGATATAAAAATATTGTAAAAAACAAGAACGTTAAAAAATGACATCTTAAAGCCGAACCTAATAATGTCGGCAGCGAAATTATTGAAAAAGAAAATAAAAATACGTCAATCGGTTTTACATCTTTATTAATTCCTAATTTTGCCGTCTTAAAAACAAAATAAAAAATTAAAAATACTATTATAATTCTTGAGCCGAATATTCCCCAATAGCCAAAATGATTTAAAATAAAAGAGAATAAAACACTTGCTCCCCACTCATGGTCAAGCCAGATATG
>CANQRT010000047.1 GCA_947626325.1 Candidatus Gastranaerophilales bacterium
TATTAAATTTAAAGATTTAAAAGATTTTGAAAAAAAATTAACATTGAATGATATAGAAAAATTAAATTTTACTGACGAAAATCAATATTTATTAAATAAGTATAAAGGATATATATATTTTAAAGATAATGATTTAGATAATGCTCTTAAATATTATGAATTATATTTAAAATCAGAGCCGAATGATTTTGATGCATTAATAAATTGTGCAAAAATATACACTTTAAAAAAGGATTATAAAAAAGCTGTAGAAGTATATAAAAAATTGATTAATATGGATAGTAATAATTTAATGTTCAAATTTAATTACTTTGATATTTTATATTCAAAAGAAAATAATTATAAAGAAGCATTAAATGTTAGTGATGATATATTAAAGTTAAATACAAGGGGTGTCTTAATTCCTAATTCATATTTATATAAAGCACTGGTATATAAAGAATTAAAAAATTACACCGAGGCAAAGAAGTATTATGAGTTATATAAAGAAAAAGATTTCAGGTCGTTCTCAAATTTCTCAAAGGAAAACGAAATAAATAGTTTTCAAGATTTCATAAATTTAAAAAAGTCGTTATTACCAAAACCTTATTTTTATGTTCCGAGTGAATATAATTAAGGTTTTGCAATAGAAAATAAAAGATGTTAACATTTAGGTATTATGTATAAAAGTTGCCATTTAATACAACATGGATTATGTTTTTTTAATGATAATCTGGCGTCGTGCTGTTTTTCGCCTGTTGACCAGATAGATGGTCAGCTTCCGCCTTTAATTTACGAAAAATATTGGGGCGAAATTATACCTGTTGATGAACTTTTTAAACGTATGGATAAATATGCCGATGTGTTTAAAAATGGAGGCTGTCCAAGAGAATGCAAAAACTGCTATAAAATAGAAGAAAAAGACTGGGATAATGAGCGCTATATTGACCAGATTACCATTACTCATTTTTCTATGTGCAATGCAGATTGTATTTATTGCACTAATAATCACGAGTTATGGGAAAGAACTCCCAATACATACAGTATTGTTCCTGTTTTAAAATATTTTAAAGAACAGGGAATAATAAAAAAAGGCTGTGAACTTCATATCGGAGGCGGTGAGTTTACAATTTACCGTGAATGCGATGAACTCTTAGAACTTTTTGCAATAAATAATTATGCAAGAGTTTTTGTCCCTACTAATGCGATTAAATATTCTCATAACCTTTTTAGGGCTATGGATGAGGCTACAACATATATTATTGTTTCGCTTGATTGCGGAAGCAGAAAAACTTACAAAAAAATTAAACGGGTTGATGCTTTTGACCGAGTAATAGACAGCTTAAAAAAATATGCACAAACCCAAAAATCCCGCGAGGCAATTAGGCTTAAATATATTATTGTTCCAACTTATAATGATAATATACGTGAATTTAAAAAGTTCCTTAAAATCGCAAAAAAACTGGGAGTTAGAAATCTTATTATTGACATAGACGCAAGATATTCTCGTATAAATAATTATAAAATTGACGATTATTTTGTTAATTTAGCAAAAAAAATGAATGATATTGCGCTTAAACAAAATTTTATAACAGAATTTTATTCGTTCTTCTTCCAAAATACAAATAATAAAGAGTTTAAAAAGGATAATTTTATAACCCGATTTATAAAATCAATTAAGTTTAAGTATTTTGATAAGGAATTAAAAGAATTATATATTCATCACCGCTATGGTGCAAAAAGATTTAAATATTAATTTAGGTTATCTTTTAGCCAGTTTTTTATATGAGAATTGATATTCCCCGAAAAATAAACATTTTTATCCTTTAAGGTGTTAAAATATTTTAAAACTTCTTTTAAATTTTCTGATATAGGTTTATTAAAATTCTCATTCATCCAATAAAATTCAACATTTATTTCAATGGATTTACAGCCTGTTTTAAGAGCTCTTTTTATAAATTCTTTTGCCTCTTTTATATTATCGTTTATGCCTGGAATTATAATATATTTAATTGTAACTTGAGCCTTGGGGTTCTTTTTTTCTGCTTTTATATATTTTTTTAAATTATGCCAAACCTTATCAAAACCTTTTACACGCTTAATTTTTTCATAAGTCTTTTTATAACCTGCATCCACACTGACTTTTAATTTTGTTTCGCCTTTTTCCAATGCTTTTGTTATTGCTTCTGAATATGTAATTCCTGCCGATAAAAACTCTATTGAGCCATTTATAGAGAAAACAAAATCAATCAGCCATTGAAGTTCTTCTTTAGGGTATTCAGCGCATTCGCCTCCTCCGATTATAAAATGGCAGCCAGATTTAAACATGTTTCTATCTCTGAGTGAACTCAATACAGGTTTTACGTCCCAAACTTGGCGGGTATTTAATTCTTTTTTTATTTCACTATTGCCTCCGCCAGAGATTATACAGTATATACAATCACAGCTGCATTTTGTTCTGTTTGATACTGATATATCAATAAATCCCGCTGTTTCATCCCAATCACGTTCTTCTAATGTCGGGCAGTCTTTGCAAACTTCAGGGTAATCTCCCCTTTTGCATCTTTCAATGTATTCTTCTCTATCTTTTAAATATTTATCAATGTCTACAGGCTCACCGTGATAATTTTCCATAAATGTCAGTTTTTTATCAAAAGACTGGCAGCAATATGTTAAGTCCTCAGAATTTATTACCAGATGATATAGCGCCCACTCGCAACATTTGAAAATCATTGTTTATCCTTTTCAAAAAAATTCTAACATACTATTTGTAATTAATAAAGAAACATCGTATTATTGTTATATGAAAATATGCAATAATTTAAATACTTCAATTTGCTTTAATTATAAGGAGATAGGTATTACCTGGTGTACTTTAACTAATGCCAATAACGGTTTAGGGTGGCCAAAAATTCCTGATGAAGTATTTGACGGGGAAAAAATTAATTGGGATAAATTTTTTGAGTTTCGCTCTCGTGAAATAGAAGCAATTAAAAACTCAACCCAGCGTAAAGAATGTGAAAACTGTCAGCAGATTGAAGATAAGGATTTTGTTGATGACAGAAAAATCCATTATATTCTGCTTTCTCCTTGGCAGGTTTGTAATTCCGATTGCATATACTGCCTCGGGCATGCTCAAATAAAAGATAAAAAATCACCTGATTATGATGAATTTTATAAAGAATTTGTTGAACCTTACGATATGCTTGGAATAATTAAGGATATGATTAAAAATGATGTTTTAGCTTCTGATTGCGAGATAGATTTCGCTGGCGGTGAGCCTGCTTTATATCCTAAATTTGATGATATTATTAACTTTTTAATTGATTATAATTATAAAAATATTATTATTCATACAAATAATATTCAGTACTCTAAAGCAATCGAGCGTGGTATTAAAGAAAATGCCATAAGTCTTATGATTTCTATAGATGCTGGAACAAAAAAATGTCATGAACTAGTCAAACGGGTTAAATCTTTTGATAAGGTTTGGCACAATTTTAAAAAATATTCTAAAGCAAAAAAGAAAGATTATTCTAAAAGGCTGTGTACAAAGTATGTAATAGTTCCTAACGTAAATGATACAAAAAAAGAACTTGAAGAATTTATTAAACAATCTCGCAAAAATGGTGCTACACAGGTTGCTTTAAATGTTTATAATCAGCTTTTAAATGAAATGAATTATGAAGATAATCTGCTTCATCACCTTGTTGAACTTGCTGATTTTTGGGTTCAAAAAGCGAAAGAAAATAAACTTTCTTATATGCTGTTTCCTAATATTGAATTTGTATATAAAAAATTAAATTTAAATTTGCCTAACTAATTAATTTTAATGCGTATTTATTAATTATATATTCTGTTTTATCCCAGGTTAACAGTTTTATTCCTTTTTCTTCGCATAATTTTTTCATGTGAAGATATAAACTGCCGTAATGAGCAGGCAAGGGAGTTTCATCTAAATTTGTAAACATTACATACTTGTTATCAATCATAAATTCAATATTGCTTATTCCTATATCAGACATTAAATTTACGAATTTTGTTATTTCTTCAAGATTATCATTTATATGCTCAATTACAATATATTTAACTATTATCCTGTTAGGATTTTTACTTTTTGCATATTTTTTTAAATTTTCAACAGAGTCTTTAAATTTATTAACTCTTTTCAGTTTGTAATAAATTTCGGCTGTTGCGCAGTCCAGTGAGGTGGTGTATGTTGTTAAATCTTTATCTAACAGCTCTTTTACCATAGGTTGATAAATTATATTATTTGAAAGTATGTAAAATTCTTTGAGTCCGTTTTTTAAAAATTCTTTTACCATAGGCTTAAATTCTTTTAAAACGGATATATCTCCGCCCTGTATACTTACGAACAGATTTTTCCTATCCAATAAATCTTTTTTATATAACTCCTTTATCAGAGGAACAATATCATAATAATCACTTTTTCTTACTTTTGTTTCAATTTTTCCTTTAGAATGAAACATTCTTGCGCAATATATACATCCGCAATTGCAATGAGTCCAATGGCTTATATTGATTGTTTTAAATTTTGGCTGAATAATATCAGTACTTTTGCGCTCCCGCAGAAAATAACATCCTTTACAGGGAGACTTTTCAATATCTTCTTCATTTAAGAGTTTAAAAGCGTTGGTTTTTACTGCTCGAAATTCGTCCCAATTGATTTTTTGCCCCCTGTAATTTTCATAATATATCGGACCTATCTGACCTGTGCAGCAGGACATTATTCTATCGTGAAAACAAGAAAGCACATTATTTAATTCATCACAAAAATATTGTTTCATTAAATTCCTGCCTATAAGTTAAGTACCAGCGCCCTATCATAAAATTCAAACGCAATTTTTTCCTGCTCGCATCGGCTTCTTATATACCTTAATAAATCTTTTACATACTCAGGTATTTCGCCGTTTTGCCTTACAAACCATTTTTCTTCTATGTCTGCTATTAAATATTTGACACCCAATTTATTTATGCAAAGGTCAAGCCATTTATCTATTTCTTCTTTTGTATCATTTACATTTGGAATGATTATATATTTTACCCCTAAAGATGTCGGGTGATACTTTGCTGCTGATTTCGCATAAGCTTTTATGTTTTTGCAAACATCATTAAACTTATCAACCTTTTTTACTTTTTTAAATACTTCTCTAGTTCCTGCGTCAAGTGATATTACAATATGGATATCAACATCTTTTTCTTCAAGCACTTTTGCTGACATTTTACTATATTTTATTCCGTTTGTATAAAGCGCATAGTGCTTATTTCCGTATTTCGCAAAAAGTTTTATTATATCATCAAACTTCTTTAATATTACAGGCTCGCCCATTGCAAAAGATATATGAGCTTCTGGGTTTTTTTCAAGATTATATATTTTATTATTAAGCATTTCTTTAAATAATGGAAATATATCGTATGGCTTGTAGGTTCTATGCTCTAGTATTTCTTGATACGAAAAACAATATATACAATTAGCATTACATTCGTTTGAATGACCTATCCATATCATATCTATGTAATTATCAAGGTCTGATAAAAACTGTTCTTCTGAATTTTCATCAAATTCCTCTATCCAATGACAGCCTTGGCAAAATGGTGGAATACAGCCGTTTCTCATATTCTTTACAAGAGTATTTTTTATTTCAAAGACTTTGTTCCAATCTGCTTTATCTTTTGGCCCTGCGTATGGAATTATATAATTATTGTTTCTTTCTTTTGGTGAATGTATTGAAAGATGACAGTGCCTAAAACAGTCATAATGTATATAAAGCCCATGAGCTAAATATCTGCATCTATACATCTTTCCCATAATTATCCTCTTTATTTGAATTATATCATAATTTATTTTTATGTTATATTTCAATTTATGAGAAATGTTTTACAAAATAAATTATTTTTTAATTTTATAAATATTGTTATTTTATTTGCAATATTTATTTTTCTTCTGATTAGATTAAAATATTCCGTAATTGTTAATGATGATATGATAGATATTATAATGCGAACATTCTTGTTTTCGCATGGTCGGTTTATACCTGACTTAATTGCTATTTTATCAATTAAATTAATCCCAGAGATTTTTGGTATAAACTATCAAGATTTTGCAATTGTTCAAGGTATATTAAAATCTGCCGCCTTTTGCATTTTAATATATGTTATTTCCCTTGCACCATTCCAATTTAAACCAAAAAATATCAGCATTTGTTTTTATACTATTTTGTCTTTTGTTACAATTTTTTCTACATTGATACAAATTGATTTTGTGTGGTGTTTTGATTTATTTGTATATATTATTTTTTGGTATAAAATTGCTGATAGTTATTTAAACAATAAATCACTCTCAAAAAAAGATTTAATTATAATTTGTCTGCTTGCATTTATTACGGCCCAATTAAATGAACTTTTAAGCGTTAATTGTACTGTTTTATTAATACTTTTATTGATAGATGCATATATATCAAAAATAAAAGATAAAAAATATATAATATATCCCTTAGCAGTTATTTTATTTACTGGTATCTTTGTTTATTTTTGTCCTGGGTCTAAACTTGCTAATTTTAATGTAATTTCCTTTACAGAAATAATAAATTTCGTTATTTTATTTTTCAAAAAAATAATCTTATATAATGCGTTTTTAATTATTCCCATTATATGTTTCTTAGTATTCTTATATAGGATAAAAGAAATTAAAATAATTAAATATTTTATATTTTCAAATACAGGTTTTTTACTATTTTTACTTGGAACATATTTTTTCCCAAAAACGTGTATTTATACTCAGCTATCGGACAAATGGTGGTTTTTACATCCAGGACTTATGATTGGATATAGTATATTTTTACTTGTGTATGCTTTGTTTTTATTAGGGTATATAAATGTGAAAATAACAAATATTAAAGCTAAATATTTCTTTATTATAGCATTAGTTTTCGGCTGTTTAGTTCATAGTTTAATTTTCTTTAATATTGATAATATAGTGTGTATGCATACATTTATAAATACAAAAAGAATGATGTATATAGATGATAAACTTTCATTATTTTATTTAAAAAGAGGTAAAACTATAGTATTACCTGCAATACAACCATTTTATATACTGCATGGAGTTAGTCCTGATAATTTAGCTATATCAAAAGAATTTCGTTCGCAAACCTTTGATAAAGAAAAAACCTTATATTTAATATATGTAGAGAAAAATTATAATACTAATGTTAATGTGGGTATGACATTTAAAGATTATGAAACGGCTATTCAAGAATATCTCGCTGAAGGGGGTATTTTAACTACGGAAGAACTTAATAAATTGCGTTTTTCTGATTTAAAAAAGGATTTGAATGAAAATTAAATAAATGCTAACATTTTTTTATGAAATACAAAAGTTGCAGACTTTTAGAACATGGAATATATATTTATTTAGACCCAGGAACAGGGCAGTTATGTGCTGGACACTGCTGTAATAGCGATCATTTGGAGTTTAATGACAGATTATATATTTATCCTGATTTAAAAAAGGAAAATTTAAACTGGGATTACGTTTTTTCTGAAAAACGAAAGTTAAGAGAAAATGCAAAAAATGGGATTTTTCCTTCTCAATGTGAGGGGTGTTTTGAACTTCAAAAAAGAGATTGGGATGATGAGGATTATATTAATCATATAACGGCTGCTCATATTATGAAATGCAACTCCCGCTGTATATACTGCCCGACTGGCAGAATACCTGAATGGCATAATAAAGAGCAGGATGTTGACTTAAAACCTTTAGTAGAAGAATTATTGAATAAAAATCTTTTGAAATTTAACGGTTCACTTAGGTTTGTTGGCGGTGAGCCTACTTTAATGAAAGAATTTGATTGGCTTGTTGATTTATTTTCTGCTCATAATGTGCCTGAAATATATGTTCCAACATCTGGAATAAGGTTATCTAAAAGTCTTGGCAGTGCTTTAGAAAAAGTTGAAAGTGCAGCAATTGTTGCTAGTATTGACTCGGGAAGTAAAGAAACTTTTGAAAAAATCAAGGGTACTAAATTCTTTGACCTAGTTATGAAAAATATGAAAACATATTTAAATCATTCCCGATTAAAAAATTTTGTAATATTAAAATACATTCTTCTTACAGGTTATAATGACAGCGCAAAAGAAATTGACCTTTGGCTTAAAAACTGCAAAGATATGGGGATTATTGAAGTGCAGTTTGACTGTGAACATTCTGTTTCCTCGTCAGAGAATTGTGAAAATAAAAAATACATAAACCGAACACTAAAAATGCTAAAATACGCCGAGCTAAGAGCGAAAAAATATAATATAAAAGTTACTTCATTTTTAGCTTTTATGAATAGGGCGCAGAAAATTTTTGAAAATCAATTGGCATTTTATAATCAAAATAAAGACAAATATATTGATTTAACTGATTGCAATATTGATTTTAATAAATATTATAAAGACCTTTATATTAATATTGATAAAGATTTTGATTATCTTGAGGATATAGATAAACTTGTTCAAAATGATAGATTTTCGCCTTTGCGCAAGGCATTTTTAACAAGTAATTATAAAGAAATAACAAAATCACCGAATTTTGAGAAGGCAGTGATTACCCTGTTAAGACTTGGATTTGATTTAAATTTTGAAACAAAAAATTATAACAAAATAGTGGAAGAAATACTTAAAACAAGTAATTCAGAAATTAAATTAAAAGGCTTTTATTTTCCTTGGCTGATTAATAAAAATGAAATTTTAGGGGAATTGATATAATTATTTTTTATGTCCGAAAATAAAATGCAGTTCCGATAGCAGTCTTGTTATAGGTGATATTTTACGGCAGTTATAAACTTTATTTTCAATAATAGCATCAGCCCATGGTTCTAATTGAAGCTCAAATCCCAGCTTTTTTGCCTGCCGTTCAAAATATGAATATGCTTTTATAACGGATGATTCTATTACTTGATTTTTTGTTGTATCCATTTTGCTTTCATGGTGATTAACTGCTCTTGCGACAGTTTTAACCCCAGCATTTTTGCAGACTTCAAAAAATTTATCTATTTCTTTTTTATTATCGTTTACGTTTGGAAAAATAATATATTTTAACTTTACTCTATTTGCTTTATCTGCGCTTTCAATAATGTATTTTTTAACTGTTTCAATGACTTCATTAAATTTATCAACTCTTTTAATGCGTTTATAAGTTTCACGGCAGCCGCAGTCAAGCGAGATACAAATAGTATTATGATTATCTGCTTTTAACATCTCACTTATTACAGGTTCATACTTTATTCCGTTAGTTAATACTTCCATACGGCAATTTTTAGATAATAGCAGTTTAACAATGGCGGGAAATTCCTCCAGCATAGTAGGTTCACCGCCCATAAACGCTATAAAAGAGTCTTGATTTAATCTGCCTTGATTTATTAATTTTTCAATAATCGGCAAAGAATCATAATCATCACTCTTTTTTACTCCTTCATGGAAGTCAGAACCTACAGAGCAGTAAAAACAAGCTGCGTTGCAGTGCTTCCAGTTAAAAACAGTTATTTTAAATATTCTACCGTCAAACTCTTTCCAATCTTGCTCTTTAAGCTCTGGACATAACTTGCAGCGCTCAGGGATTATTCCCTGTTTCATTTCTTCAATAATTTTTAATCTGCGCTCTTCATTTTTTTCAAATGCGTTTTCCTCGCTATAGTGTATATATTCAGGTCCTTCCCATACTTCATTACAGTATTTAAAACCGTTAAAGCCTAAATCTATACTTCCTAATATATGGTTACAGCATTTATATTGCATTTTTTACTCCCATTGTTTACATTATACCAAAATCAAGTATTTTATTATA
>CANQRT010000048.1 GCA_947626325.1 Candidatus Gastranaerophilales bacterium
ACCTTATATTTTTCAGTAAATTTATCATAAAATTGTTTCGCTAAAACTCTAGCTTGTCTGCCGTCACGGGTATTATTTCTGCCGAACATTGCGCCAATAACCATTTGAGCTCCTGCAACAGCACCGCAAAGGCATCTAACGCCCATACCGCCAGAAAATGAAGTTGCAATAGCAAGTGCATCATAAGAAATATAACCTTTATCCGCAGCTGCTTGCACAATTGACTCCGAACACGAATACCCCTCCATAAAATACTTAAGTGCTAAATCTTTCATAAAACCTCCAATAAAAATATTATACTACAAAAAAATTTTTCTTTAAATTTTCCCATAACCACTTGAAAAAACATGAAAAATATGTTACAATTGTAGTATAAGGAATAAAAAAATGAATGCACTGTCGGAACGAAGAATAGAACTCTGCGGGAAAACGGTCTTCAAGCTAGGGATAGTGATTATAGCGATAGCGGTTTTCTCTGGAGGTAATATGTCCATAAGTGCATATCAAACAGGAACCGTTTTAAAAGGTTATATACAAGAGAATACTATGAGAAAAGAGCAAAATGATGCTCTTTTTTTATTGGATGAAAAATGGAATAAAGAGTTAAAAGCAAAATACGGCAAAGTTCCCGTAAAAAAACTGGAAACGGGAGTTGTATACGTCGGAATGACGAAATATATTAATTCAAGACGAGTTAAGATAAATATTTCGGAAATAAATAGGAATGTAAACCCGCAAATAGAGATATTACCGCAATTAGCGTCAGGAAAAATACATTCAAGAGCAAGAATAAAAAATATTGCATTGGGTTCAAAATCTATAATTGCTGTAAATGGAACATATTTTAAGCAAGATACAGGAACACCGTTAGGCACCTTAATGATAAATAAAGAAATAATAACAGGCCCAATATATAATAGAGCAATATTTACGATAGGGGAGAATGGATACACTACAGCACGTGCAGGATTTTACGGAGTAGTAAAATCAAAAGGCGAAGAAAAAATAAACATTGACAGTATAAACCAGCCAAGAATGGGGCATAACCAAGTTTTAATATATACAAATCGCTGGGGTGTTATGTCGCCTGTTACAAGTAAAGGCGTAAAACAGCTGGTAATAAAAGATAATAAGGTAACAGCAATATCAAATAAATCATCAGTTATACCTGATAACGGTTATGTTATAACACTTCCAAGCGAAAAATTAAATGGAATAAAAATAGGTGAAAAAGTAGAAGTAAATTATCATTTAACACAGTTAACAGAAGAAGTAAATCATATAATAAGCGGCGGGCCGTATTTAATGAAAGCGGGGAAAATATATATAGATACTGCAGCAGAGAAATTAACTGCAATAACAGGAAGAAACCCAAGAACTGCAATAGGATACACAAAAAATAACGTAATGATACTGGTAACAGTAGAGGGCAGAAAAGAAGGTTCAAGCGGAGTTACATTAAATGAGCTTGCAAAAATAATGTCAGATTTAGGCTGTTATGAGGCGATAAATTTAGACGGTGGAAGTTCAACGGTTATGTATGCGGGAGGAAATGTAATGAGCGGAAGTAATATAAAGACTTCCGCAATGATAAGCAACGCTTTAACCGTAAGGATTAATAAAAATAGTTAGCTTCTTTAAATCGTCTATATTCTGAAAGTTTAGCATAGAAATCAGGCCACCAGGCTCTAATAAGTCCGTCAATAATACCAACATCATCGTAATAAGGAGTTTCACCTCTAGGATTAATATATCTGGGATTAAATGTAGACTGCATCATTGGAGTCATAGCCGTACCTCTTAAAGCAACACGAGTGCTTTCTATTTTTAAAGTATTGATACGCTGAGTAGGTGAACCTTTTTGAATAGCATGAAACAGGTCTAATTCAAGTCTTTCAAGCCTGTCTATAGTGTTTTCTGCAGGGAAAGAATTAGAATAAATGCGTTCTTCAATATTATCAAGCGCTTTAAATTGCTGCGGAGTAAGGTTAACTAACCTTGGGTTATCGGCAGTATTTTCAATCTCAAGAGCAAAAGCACTTAAAGGCAGAAAAAAAATAATAAATATCCACAGACATAATTTTTTTGGCAAATAGGCCATAACACACTTCCCGTAAACTAAAGAACACCAAGATATTATTATTCAGTTTACGGGATTTTCGGTTTAGTTTAATTAGCGAAAAGCACTAAACAAACGACCGAATTTTTATAAAATTAAAATAATAAATTATTCTATAACAATTGAGTTTCTAGAGCCTTCTTCAACCTCAATAACAATTTCACCTGATTTATTAGTTGAAACAACAAAAGCAACAGCGCTAATAAAGCCTTGTTTTTGATAATATTTCATAACTTCTTTTCTGATATCAGAAATATTTTGCTCTGTCATAGGTTGAGATATTTTATATTCTACAAGATTAGAAAGCTGTTCTGAGGAAATATTTTTGTTATTAACAAATTTAATTGAACTGATATTAACAGCGGGAGAATATTCTTTAGCCTCAGTTTCGTTTGATTTTTTAATAATAGCATTTCTATCTTTTGCCCTTGATTCAATTTCGTGTAATCTCATATCACGCATATAGCTTTTATTAATAGCACCAGGATCCATTCCGCCTAGAGCTGCAAAAGCATAATTAGCTGAAGTAAAAATTAACAAGAATAAAATCAAATTTTTCATAAAACCACCTCATATCTTCTTTTGATTATTATAACATATAAGCTGACATTAAACATTATATACTCCAAATGACTTATTTTAATTGAAAGAAATATATTTGTGATATAATCTAACAGTAAAGATATAAAAAGGGCATGTGTAGAATAATTAGAAAAGGTGACATACAATGGCTGTAACAGTAGAAAAATTAGAAAACAATCAAGTAAAATTAAATATTGAAATAGAACCTTCAATAACAAACTGGGAATATGATAAAGCATGTAAAAGACTTGCGCAAAGGGTAAATGTTCCAGGGTTTAGACAAGGTAAAGCACCTAAAAATATATTAGAAAAATACGTAGGAATAGCAGCACTTCAAAAAGAAGTATTAGATAATCTGCTCCCTACAATATTTCAAGATACAATAAATGAAAATAAATTTGAATTAGTAGTTGCTCCTAATGTTGAGTCTTATGAATTTGCTGATGATAATACCTTGAAAGTAACTGCAATGTTAGAATTAAGACCTGAAGTTAATTTAGGTGAATATAAAGGTATTGAAGCAGAAGTAGAAGAATTTAAAAATCCTGATGATGTAGTGGATAAAGAATTAAAAATCCTGCAGGAAAGATTTGCATCATTAAAAGATATAACAGATAGAAAAACAACAAATACAGATATAGTAATGATAGACTTTGACGGCTATGTAGACGGCGAAGAAATAAAAGGCGGAAGCGCAAAGAATTATATGCTTGATTTAGGGCATTCAAACTTTATTCCTGGATTTGCGGAACAGCTTGTAGATAAAAGTTTAAATGAAGAATTTAAAATAAACGTAAAATTCCCTGATGAATATCATGATGAGAAATTAAAAGGAAAAAATGCGGAATTTAATATAAAAATAAACGGAATAAAAGAAAAGGAATTACCTCAAATCAATGATGATTTAGCAAAAAGAGTAAGTCCAACGCTTTTAACCTTAGATGCATTAAAAGAAGACATACAAAAATATGCTGAAAATAATGCAAAAGCACAAAATGAAAAAAGAGCTGCAGATAAAATTTTTGAAATCTTGCTTGAAAGAACCAATATAGATATACAAGAAACGATGATAAATCGTGAAATACAAGCATTAATGGGTGAATTTAAGCAAAGAGTTAATATGCAGGGCGGAAATTTTGATGAAATGCTTGAAAAAGAAGGACATCAAAAAATATATGACCAATTAAAAACAGAAGCTATAAGCAGAATAAAAACATCATTAATAATAGGTAAAATTGCGCAAGAGGAAAAAGTCAGCGTAACACAAGAGGACTTACAAAACAAAATAGCTCAAATGGCGCAAATTTACAGAACAACAACAGAAAATATAGTAGCAGAAATACAAAAGAATATGAATATATTGCAATCATTAAATCAGCAGGTAATAAGCGAGAAGGTAACGAAAATTCTGCTTGATAATGCTAAAATAAATTACACTAATAAATAGGTTAGAAAGGTAAAAATATGAGTTTTGTACCCGTAGTAATAGAACAATCATCAAGAGGAGAAAGGTCTTTTGACATATTCTCAAGATTATTAAGAGAAAGAATAATCTTTTTAGGCACGCCTATTGATGATATGGTAGCAAATTTAATCGTAGCGCAATTATTACTGTTAGACAGTGAAAATCCAGAAAAAGATATCATGTTATATATCAATTCACCTGGTGGAAGTGTAACAGCAGGGTTTGCAATATACGATACAATGCAGCATATTAGAGCGGATGTATCGACAATATGTTTAGGACAGGCTGCATCAATGGGTGCATTCTTATTATCCTCAGGAACAAAAGGTAAAAGAATGGCACTTCCGCATTCAAGAGTATTAATTCACCAACCCTTAGGCGGAGCGCAAGGTCAGGCTACGGATATAGAAATTCAAGCGGCAGAAATTATAAGAATAAAGAAATCTTTAAATGAAATTCTAGCAAGTAATACAGGTCAATCTATTAAAAAGATTGAAAAAGATACTGACCGTGACTATATAATGACTCCTGAAGAAGCTTTAGAATACGGTATGATAGATAAAGTAGTAACAGTAAATACAACACCGAAACCAAATGCGGAGATATAATAAATGGCAGCAATGGATGACAGTCAATTAAAATGTTCATTTTGTGGAAAGACGCAAGAGCAGGTAAAAAAGCTGATTGCGGGCCCTGATGTGTATATTTGTGATGAGTGTGTTGAGTTATGTAATGAAATATTAGACGAGGAGTTTCTGGAAAATAAGGAAAAACCTGAAATTACAGAAGCTAAAGAGTCTGATATTACAAAAGTACCAAAACCTCATGAGATAAAAGCGTACTTAGATGAATATATAATAGGGCAGGATGATGCAAAAAAAGTGCTGTCTGTAGCCGTATATAACCATTATAAACGTATAGCGCATAATGAAACGGCAGATGAAAAACAAGTTGAAATCCAAAAAAGCAATATATTACTGGTAGGCCCTACAGGAAGCGGTAAAACGCTTTTAGCGCAGACTTTAGCAAAAATGCTTGATGTTCCGTTTGCGATAGCAGATGCAACTACGTTAACAGAGGCTGGTTATGTCGGTGATGATGTAGAAAATATATTATTAAGACTTTATCAAAATGCTGATTTTGATGCAAAGAAAGCGGAACGAGGCATAATTTATATTGATGAAATTGATAAAATTTCAAGAAAATCTGAAAATACAAGTATAACAAGAGATGTATCAGGCGAGGGTGTACAGCAGGCTCTATTAAAGATGATAGAGGGAACTGTAGCAAATGTACCTCCGCAAGGCGGAAGAAAACATCCTCATCAGGAATTTATACAAATAAATACGGCAAATATACTGTTTATAGTCGGCGGTGCATTTGTCGGACTGGATAAAATAGTAGAACGCCGTGCAGGAAACGGAACATCCATAGGCTTTGGGGCAGATGCACCAAAAACTCAGGCTGAAAAAGAAATGGAAGAAGCTAAAATGTTAAAGAAGCTTCAGCCCGAGGACTTATTAAAATTCGGATTAATTCCTGAATTTATCGGCAGAGTTCCTGTTTATGCTGTTTTAGACCCGCTTGAAGAATCTACTTTAAAGAACATATTAACTCAGCCTAAGAACGCACTATTAAAGCAGTACCAATGCTTATTGAATATGGACGGTGTTGAATTAAAATTTGAACCTGAAGCAGTTGATTTAATAGCTCAAGAGGCAATAAAACGCAAGACAGGTGCAAGGGCTTTAAGGTCAATAGTGGAAGAAATTATGATGGATATAATGTACGCTCTGCCGTCGCAAGAGAATGTAAAAGAATTTGTTGTAACGGCTGAAATGGTTAAAAAGAAAGAGGAAGGAACTGCGGAATTAATAAAACTTCCTCAAAAAGAAAATCATCAAGAGTTAAGTTTGTGTCCAAAGATAAATAAAGATGAAGAAATTGCATAAATAAAAGACCTCAATTATTGAGGTCTTTTTTATTGGCAAATATGTATTTCTGTAATAAACTAAAAATATGAAATATATAGATAACGTAAGAAATTTTTGTATTATAGCTCATATAGACCACGGCAAATCAACGCTTGCGGATAGACTGCTGGAAAAAACAGGCACGATAGCAGAGCGTGATATGCAAGACCAATTGCTTGACTCTATGGATATAGAGCGTGAGCGTGGTATAACGATAAAGCTGAATGCTGCAAGAATGAATTATAAAGCAAAAAACGGTAAAGAATATGAGTTTAATTTAATAGATACTCCAGGACACGTTGATTTTTCTTACGAAGTATCAAGGTCGTTAGCCGCTTGCGAGGGTGCATTATTAATAGTAGATGCAACGCAAGGGGTAGAGGCGCAGACTCTGTCAAATGTTTATTTGGCGATTGAGCAAAATCTTGAAATTATCCCAGTAATTAATAAAATAGACCTGCCCTCAGCGGATGTAGAGCGTGTAAGAGAAGAAATAGAAGAAGTTTTGGGAATTGACGCTTCTATGGCAATACCCGTTAGTGCAAAAGAGGGAACGGGAATAGAAGAAGTTTTGGAAGCTATAGTGGATTTTGTGCCTCCGCCTGTTGATACGTCGGATAAACCCTTAAGGGCGCTTGTCTTTGATAGTGCTTATGACCAATATTTAGGCACTTTGTGCTTTTTTAAAGTCGTTGACGGTAATATAAAACTGGGCGATAAAATAAAATTTATGGCGTCGGGTAAGGAATATGAAATAACAGAGCTAGGCTATTTAAATCCAAACAGAGTGCCTGTAAAAGAGTTAAAAACAGGCGATGTAGGCTATATGGGCTGTTCTATAAAGGAGATAACAAGGTTTGTAGGTGATACTATTACCCACGTTGAAAATGGTGCTGTTGAACCTTTAGCAGGATATAAAGAGGCACTGCCCATGGTATTTTCGGGTTTATATCCTGTTGATAATGACCAATATCAAGATTTAAAAGAGGCGCTTGAAAAGTTAAAGTTAAATGACTCAAGTATAACATTTGAGCCTGAAACCTCATCAGCATTAGGGTTTGGCTTTAGGTGCGGTTTTTTAGGTATGCTTCACATGGAAATAGCGCAGGAGCGCTTGGAGCGTGAGTATAATTTAACGCTTGTAACAACGGCTCCGAGTGTAATATACAGAGTCCATAAAACTAACGGCGAAGTAATCGAAATTGATAACCCTGCTAATCTTCCTGACGCACAGTATAGAGATTATATAGAAGAACCTTATGTAAAGGTAACAATAATAACTCCAAATGAGTATGTAGGCTTATTAATGGAATTGGCACAATCAAAACGCGGTATTTTCCATAATATGACATATTTAGATAAAATAAGAGTATCACTCCATTATGAAATCCCGTTAAGCGAAATAATAACGGACTTTTACGACCAATTAAAATCTCGTTCAAAGGGTTATGCAAGCATGGATTATGAATTCAGCGACTATAAGCGGTCTGATTTAGTAAAACTGGATATACTTCTTGCAGGTGAAGTAGTTGACGCATTAAGTGCTATAGTACATAAAGACAATGCTTTTTATGTGGGGCAGAAGCTTACAAGCAAGTTAAAAGATATAATTCCACGTCAAATGTTTGAAGTAGCAATACAAGCGGCAATAGGCGGGCGAATAATAGCAAGAACGAATATAAAAGCTTTACGAAAAAGCGTGTTGGATAAATGTTACGGAGGGGATATTACTCGTAAAAGGAAACTGCTTGAAAAACAAAAGCGTGGTAAAAAGCGTATGAAAGCTGTCGGCAGGGTAGAAGTACCGCAAGAGGCATTTATGGCAGTGTTAAGTTTAAATGAGGAGTAAGGAGGTAAAATTTGGCTCTTGATACAGCACTTGTTATGATATTAGCGGGAGGTGAGGGTAAAAGGCTTTATCCTTTAACTCGTGACAGAGCAAAACCTGCTGTGCCGTTTGGAGGCAGATACCGAATTATTGATTTTGTTATTAATAATTTTATAAATTCTGGGTTTTACAAAATAAAAATCCTGACACAATATAAATCAGACTCCTTAAACCAGCATATAGCAAGAAGCTGGCCTGTATCGCCTATTTTAGGTCAATATATAGATTTAGTTCCTGCTCAAATGAGGACTAACGGAAGCTGGTATCAGGGTACTGCAGACGCTGTTTATCAAAATTTAACTCATATTCAGGATGAAAATCCAAAACATGTATGTGTTTTTGGCGGTGACCATATATACAGAATGGATGTATCTCAAATGATGAGATATCACAAAAAACAAAATGCGCAGTTAACAATCTCTGCTATACCTATTCCGATATCCGAGGCGAGCGAGTTTGGGATAATAGAAGTAGATGAAGAATGGCGTTTAACAGGGTTTCAAGAAAAACCTAAAACACCGCCTAAACCAATGCCTAATAGACCAGATATGTGCTTAGCTTCTATGGGAAATTATATTTTTGAAACATCTGACCTTGTGGAGGAAGTAACACAAGACGCAAATAATCCTAATTCAAGCCACGATTTTGGCAAAAATATTATTCCGAAAATGCTAAATGACGGTAAAAGGATTTATGTATACGATTTTTCGCAAAATGAATTTACAGGTATGACAGCTTCAGAGCGAGGCTATTGGCGAGATGTAGGAAGCATAGACAGCTATTGGCAGGCAAATATGGATTTACTTGAGTATGAAACGGAGTTAAATTTATACTCAACAGATTGGCCGTTAAGAACTTATAATTATAATTTTCCGCCTGCAAAATTTATATGGGAAGAAGGCGACAGAGTTGGAATGGCAACAAATTCATTAGTTTCCGAGGGCTGTATAATATCGGGCGGAAGCATATCAAGGTGTATATTATCCCCTAAAGTAAGAATAAACAGTTATTCAAACGTAACTGATTCTATATTAATGGAGAATGTAAACGTCGGCAGGTATTCGGAAATCAGAAAAGCAATAATTGATAAGAATGTAGATATACCGCCATATACAAAAATTGGAATAAATGCGGAAGAAGACAGAGCAAGAGGATTTATAGTATCAAATGGCGGAGTAACTGTTGTACCCAAAGGAGCAAAATTATGAAAAAGAAGTTTTTTATAGGTTTATTTATAGTTGCTATAATAGGTTTTGCAGCTTTTGCTTATGGTATGTTAAAAAATAAAGAAACAAGCTGTACATCTCAAAATAATTTACAAGCGCCTATAGAAATTCCCTCAGCAGAAATAAAGCAAGTAAGCGGAGATTTAAATATAAAAAAGCCAGCTGCAATAATGTTTTATGTTGATTGGTGTGCATATTGCAGGAGATTTATGCCTATTTTTGGCGAAGCTGCTGTAAAACACAATAAAGATTTTGATTTTCTTGTTGTAAATTGTGAACATCCTGAAAATGAACCACTTGTAAAGGCATATAATATAGGGAGTTTCCCGTCAATATTTATCAAAGATAATGATTTGGATTTTGAATATCAAGTAAGTAATTCAGCCACGATAAATTTAGAAACATTTGAAAAAGAACTAAAAAAACATTTAAAATTAAGGTCAAAAATAAAGAAATAAAAACTATTCAAAACAAATAAAATAAATAATATAAACAAAATAAAGAAAACAAATAATATAAAAATTGCGTCCTGTCGCTGCGTATAGATAACTTCTAAAC
>CANQRT010000049.1 GCA_947626325.1 Candidatus Gastranaerophilales bacterium
ATCCTCATCTTTTATTTCCCTGCGAAGCCCAAGCTGTTTGGCAAAGATAGAATTTACCCCGTCAGCAATTATAATAATATCTGCATAAAAATCTTCATACTCGGTTTTTATTCCAACAACTTTGCCATTTTCTATTAAAAGTTCCTTAACAAAAGTTTTAGGAGCATAATAAGCCCCTGCCTCTTTTGCCTGCTCGACTGCCCATCTATCCCATTTTGCTCTGGTAACAGTAAATGCTTTATATGAAGCTTTAGATGGATCATTATAATCTACTTCTATAGATTTTGTATCTGTCAGCATTATAACTTTTTGAGTAGTTATATTTCTTTCAACAGGAGCACTTTCCCAAAATCTTGGAAATATTTCGGCAGTCTGTTTAGCATAAATACAGCCTCCGAACATATTTTTATCGCCAGCATTATCCCCTCTTTCCACAAGCAAGACTTCTTTTCCTGCCCGTGCAAGGGTAATTGCAGCACTGACTCCCGCAGGCCCTGCACCTATTACTATAACTTCTACCTTGTTTTTCTCCATTTTACCCCTATTCAAGTATATTGTATTATACACTCATGCATTTGCTTATAGCAAGATTGATTAATTTTGTAAAATAATTTGATTTAATCTTTTTTCTAATTTAAACTTATATTATGATTAGAAAATTTTGTATAACTTTATTTTTACTTTTGTTTTTTACGATTAGGGCTGAAGCAAAAATAGATATAGTCCACCCTAGCTCAAATAACGGCGTAATAAATGCGCCATCAACTTATATAACTGGGAGCACAAACCAAAATGCTGTACTCACCATAAATTCTAAGAAAGTAAAAATTTGGAACGGCGGTATTTTTGTTTTTAATGTTCCTCTTGAATATGGAACAAATAAAATCAAAATAAAATCAACACACTCAGGCATACATGAAAGCAGAACTTTGTTCATAAAAAGGAATAAACCTGCCGTAAAATCACCTGTTAAAATGCCAGTATATAAGCAAAATACAGTTGGAGTATTATATGCTAAAACAATTAATGACTTATCAACAGTTAGAGAAAAACCATCAAGTTCTTCTCAACGAGTAATTGATTTACCAGCAAATATAGTTTTATATTTGGAAGGCCAGCAAGGTGACTACTATAAAATACAAGAAAAAGGCAACAGTGAGTTTTGGATACATAAATCAAACTTAACAGTTCCTGTTTCACTTGGAAAAAGGATTACTCCGCAAATAAAAAATATTAAATTTTATACAGATAAAAAATATGAATATTACAAATTTTACCTTACTTATCCTGTTTTATACACTCTCAAACAACAGGGAAACTCAATAAATGTAACAATGTATGGTGTAAAAGACGATAAAGGAAGTAATAATTACACATATACCTTAAATTTTGATAAACCAATATTAGGTTACGATTGCTATTATGAAAACTCATCTTTAGTATTTAGGAAGGCAAAACATCCAGATTTTATTAATATATCCTCACCGCTTCAAGGAATAAAAATCTATGTAGATGCAGGTCATGGCGGGAGTGAAAAAGGTGCAATAGCTCCTGATAGGATTTGCGAAAAAAATATTAATCTTGATATTGCATGTAATTTAATAAAACTATTAAAAGAGGCTGGCGCTGACGTTACATATTCAAGAATTACAGATAAAAAAGTTGAATTGTATAACAGAGTTAAAATGGCAAAAGCTAATAATGCTTTAATTTCTATAAGTATTCATAACAATTCACTTTCCTATGGCGAAGATCCTTATCTAAACCATGGCACAGAGGTACATTACTATAATGACAACGCTAAAGAACTTGCAAATATTATAAAAAATAACTTGGTAAAAGACCTCAATATAAAAGATAACGGCATTCATAAATCTAGTTTTGCAATGACAAGAGAAACAAACCCCGTATCTATACTGGTTGAAATTGCATATATGCAGTATCCTGAGGAATACTTAAAGTTAAAAAATCCTCAATTTAGAAAAGAAGCTGCGAAATCAATAAAAAAGAGCCTGGAACAGTACATATTAACTTTAAAATAATAATTTAGCCATCTGGAGAAAACTATGACATTAGAGTATATTGAAGAAGTATTAAAAAGCACAAAAATAAATCATCCTGACGAACCAGAATTTTTGCAGGCAGTAAAGGAAGTAATAACGACAATAGAGCCTGCAGTTAAAGAAAATGAAGAAAAATACAAAAAAACAGCACTGCTTGAAAGGCTTGTAGAACCTGAAAGAATAATATCTTTTAGAGTGCCTTGGGTGGATGATAAAGGTCAAGTGCAAGTAAATCGAGGTTATAGAGTACAATTTAACGGCACAATTGGGCCTTATAAAGGCGGGCTTAGATTTCACCCGACTGTAAATCAAAGCATAATGAAATTTTTAGCATTTGAACAAGTATTTAAAAATGCCTTAACAGGACTGCCTATAGGCGGTGGAAAAGGCGGAAGCGATTTTAATCCTAAAGATAAATCAGATAACGAAATTATGAGTTTTTGCCAAAGCTTTATGAATGAACTGCAAAAACATATTGGTCAGGATATAGATGTACCCGCAGGCGACATAGGTGTTGGTGCAAGAGAAATTGGATTTTTATTCGGGCAATTCAGAAGAATTAGAAACAGTTATGAAGCAGGCGTATTAACTGGAAAAGGACTTGAATACGGCGGTTCACTTGTAAGAAAAGAAGCTACAGGATACGGGTTAATGTATTTTATGCGTGAAATGCTAAAAGCTAATAATATAAGCATACAAGGCAAAACCGTTATAATATCAGGTTCTGGGAATGTAGCAATATATGCAGCGGAAAAAGCTTCTCAAATGGGAGCAAAAGTTATTGCAATGAGTGATTCTAACGGCTGTATTTACGATGAAAACGGTATAAATCTTGATGTTATAAAAAGAATTAAAGAAGTTGAAAGAGGTAGGATAAAAGACTATTTATTAACCTGCCCCGATGCAAAATATTATGAAAACAACGCTGGATATCAAGCTATATATAACATTAAGGCAGATATAATACTTCCTTGTGCTACACAAAATGATATTAATCTTGAATGTGCAAAACGAATTGTTGAACAAGGAACAATAGCAATAGGAGAAGGTGCTAATATGCCTTGTAATATAGAAGCTGTAAATTATTTTCTTGAAAAAGGAATACTTTTAGCACCAGGCAAAGCTGCAAATGCAGGCGGAGTTGCAACTTCTGCACTAGAGATGAGCCAAAATTCCATGAGATATTTTTGGTCTTTTGAAGAAGTTGACTCTAAATTAGAAAATATTATGATTAATATTTTTAATATGTGTAATGAAGCAGCTCAGAAATATAATTGCCCTAAGAACTATGTAGCAGGTGCAAATCTTGCAGCATTTAGGAAAGTAGCTGACGGAATGCTTGCGCAAGGCATAATTTAAGTATTAAAGACGAAACCTAATCTTCGGTTTCGTCTTCAAGTTCTTCAATATATTCTGCTATTTTGTTAAATTCAGCATCATCATCAATTAATTCAAAAGAAAATTCCTCGCCGTCTTTTTTGAGCCTCATAACAAGGATTTCGCCTTCTTCTTCATTTTTTTCGCCAGCAGGCAGTAATAGTGCATATTCAACGTCATCAACTGTAACAATATCAATCAGTTCAAACGTAACTTTGTTTCCGTCTTCATCTGTTGTTTCAATTAACTGTTCATTTTTATTTGTCATATTTACTCACTTTCTGTCTAGATACTGTTGTAAAATTATACAAGCGCTTTTTAAATCTACAAGTTGTTTATCTTTTGTATACTTTCTACCCGTTTGAGCAAGAATATACTCTGCTTGTTTACTCGTTAATCTTTCATCTTCAAAGATTATTTTATACTCACTTTCAAAATTTTTAGTAAAATCAATGCAGTCTTGAGCCTGCTCACCAATAGTATTATTCATATTTTTAGGCAATCCTGCCACTATCGTTTTTATATTGTTATCTTTACAAATTTGTTTGATTTTTTCAATTGCTGACTTTTCGGGCTCTCTGGGTATAGTTTCTACTGGGTGCGCTATAATTCCCATTATATCGCTCATTGCTATTCCTATTCGTTTTTTCCCTATATCAAGTCCTAGTACTTTATTCATCTATCCAGCTGCTTTCTAATGTTTTTATTATATTATTAAGTTTATTTTCATCATATTTATTTTCGTCAACAGCTTTTTTCCTAAATATATTCACAGTTAATTTATTGTTTTTAAGATTATCTTTTAGTATTACAAAATGATTAAATACACTTCTTTCTATCAGTATGGATGCAAATATATTAAAAATTTCTTCATTTTCTAATAAATATGCGAATTTAGCGGCGTCATCTTCTTTTGAATTACTACATAAAATATATATTAAATTAACAATCCTGTCTTTCCATAGCTGAACACAGTTTTCATCAAATATTTCATTTTTGGCTTTAATCAGCATATTATTTATTTCTTTTATGTCGTAACTTTCAAGATTATAAATATTTTCTGTTAATTCCTTTACTGCTTGAGAATTAGCAGAAGTTAAAAACCACCTGTAAGTATATTCTTTAGTTAAAATATTACAAACATCATCTTTACTAATATTATCTGTAATTAATTTAGGAATATAGTCTTTTAGAGCTTTATTAAGAGGGCTTATATCATTAACAATTACGCTCCAGCATATAAATTCATAAGGGAGAGTATGTTTTAGTTTTTTTGAAAGTTCAAAGGCATTAGAAATTTTTGTTTTAACATACTGAGCGCTAACCTTGTATTTACCTTCTGATTTAAAAAATCTTGAAGCTATTTTTACATATTCGTTTTCTGAAATATTAAAAAATCCAAAGCTGTCAACAATGCCCGAAATATCATTTACAACAACAGCAGAGAAAGTATATTTATTTTCAGAAGTAACTCTTGAGCTAAACAAAGCCTGATTTCCGCTTCCATCTGGAATAGTAGTATAAAAATCTGCAAGTTTCATATTTTTTATAGTATTTTTAAAATATTCAGCTTCTTTATTCTCATTTGCGCCTGATAATTTTAACTTTTTTAATGCTGTATTGCACGCAAGAGTAATTTTTTCATTATTTGTTATTTCCAATAAATACTTAATAGGAGAAAGAGCAACAGATGATTTAGAGTCCGATAATATTTCAACAGTAATAAGTTTTATTTCATCGTCAAAATCAGCATATAATATTGGATAAACTATATTAGCAAGCGCATCCCCAGAATAATCATCTTTTAGTGAATTTAAAAGAATAATTTTATCGTTATAAGGAATTGTGTATAAAAAATCAAGAAAATCAAGCATTGCTTCAGGATTATAAACGGCATTATCAAGCAGTTTACGAGTCTCCATATCAATCACTTCTTCAGGATTATCAAAATATTGAGGTATAACATCATTTGCATTTTTAATATCCACAACCCTTAAAAGCTGAACAATTTTATACTTAGCCTCATCAGAATATGCTGAAGATTGTAATATTTCAAAGGATTTTTCTATAATATATTCTTTTTCTATCAGAGATTTTAACAAACAAGAGCTTAACATACACTCATTTTCAGACATTTTAAAGTATTCTTTGATAAATATATCAAAAAGTGCAGCTTTATCTTCAATTATTTGAAGCTGTGAAATTAGCTCAGAAAGAAACTCAGCATTATAATCACTTTTTGATTTAATTTGAGCAATAACACCAAGCACTTTTGCTCTAATTTGCAGTTTAGATAATTCCGTCATTATTTTATTTTGCTCCAAAAAATATCAAGAATTTTTTGAGCTTCACTCGAGGGCAATTTATCTTCTAAAATAAGATATTGAACAGCAATCATTGTACATTCGGAACAAATATTAACCCCAGGTCCTTGAACCATTTTAACCACCTGTGTATTAGGTCTGCCGCAAAAACTGCAGTATACAGGTTCATTAGCTTGAGTTTTTTCTTCTTTTACAGGTTCTTTAGCTTTACTTCTTATACTTTTTAATGAAACTATTTTTTCCGAATCACTCATTTTTTACAATCTCTTTTACTTAAGTACATTAAATATTGTATACTAATTAAAAAATATTGCAAAATTTTCAATTTAAGTTTATAGTGTAATAAATAAGTAGGGGAGATTTGATGAAAAAAGTATTATTATTGTTTACAATCTTGATTGTATCAGTAATGACAACCGCTTGCATTAATAATTTAGCAATACAGGAACTTAATAATAAAGCTGCAGACTATATGGATAAAGGTGATACAGAAACTGCAATTTGCAGGTTAAAATCAAGCCTTGACTTAGATGAAGAGATATATCAAACTCATTATAATCTTGCTGTTGCATATAATAATATAGGTAATTTTGAAGGTGCTGTCAGTGAATCAAAACGTACCTTGGAAATTAATCCCGAATTTTATGATGCATATTATACAATTGCTGTTGCAAAAGAAGCGCTTGCTTATCAAATTATAGATAAGCAGCCCGATGAAAACGGAAATATACCGGAACTGACATCTGAAGAAATTTCATCATTTAATACAACGGCTCAGGAAGCTGTTGACAATTATAATGAATATATTGTTAAAAAAATTGATGCCGAAGAAACAGAACAAGTTAATAATAAAATAACAGAACTTAATGATAAAATTAAAGAGTTTACTCAGAAACTTGAAAATTCTTCTTCCAATCAACCGCAAACAGATGTTGAGCAGCAATCCCAATCAGATGAACAGACTACGGAACAATAATGTTTACATCTCCCGGTAATATTGCATTTAGTTTTGGTCTTGTTGAAGTTCATTGGTACGGAATAATTATGTCTTTGTCAATTTTATTCGGCATAATTGTTATTTTTTCTGTTGCAAAAAAATATTTTAAAGACGTCTCCTCCGATATAATATGTGATATTTCCTTTTTATTAATTGTATTTGGAATTATTTTTGCACGACTTTACTATGTAATAATGGATTATGATTATTTTATGAAGTATCCTTTTGAAATACCTGCAGTGTGGAATGGAGGTATTTCAATCCAAGGAGCGGTAATTGGGGGAATACTAATAGGTTATGCATATGCCAGGGATAATAATTTAAATTTCTTAAGACTTGCCGATTTATTTACTTTTGGACTTGTTTCGGGACAAATCATAGGGAGATGGGGGAACTTTTTTAATTCTGAAGCCTTCGGACTTCCGACACTGCTTCCTTGGAAACTGTATATCCCTTTTAAATTCAGACCGATTGAGTATAGAGGATATGAATTTTTCCATCCTGCGTTTTTATATGAGTCACTTCTTAATATTGTTGTTTTTTGTATACTTTTTTATATTCTTAAAAAATCAGGTGATGATAGAAAAAACGGAATAATTTTCTTTTCATATTTAATACTTTATTCTATTGTAAGGTTGATAGTTGAAACAATAAGAATTGACAGTGTTTTAAACATTTCAGTATTCCATATAGCTCATATTGCATCTTTGATATTTTTGATTGTTGGAGTTATCGGGGTAAAGAAAATTTTAAATCAAAAATCTTCATAATTTTTGTAATAAATCGGATTTGTTTTATAATATTTTTTATGAAGAGAAAATATATATTGCTTACAGAGATAATAGTATGGCTTGTTGTTCTTGTACTGGGATTTTACTTTTTTATATATCATACGGCGGTAAAAGAAAGCACTAAAAATATATATTATATGTTTGTTGATGACGCAGCCGGACTTGTAAAAGGTTCTCCCGTCAGAATTATGGGAATAAACGTAGGATATATAAGATTAGTAAAAATTTTTGATAATAAAGTATTTGTTTCATTTCTTGTTACTGAAGATAATGTAAAAATTCCGCATCGGGCTACAGCGCAAATTGAGTTTTACGGACTTGGCGGTTCTACATCACTTGAACTTAATCCTTCTACGTCAACGGATACGGATGATAAAGAAGCTTTATTAATAGGTAAATCATACAGGGTTCAAGACTTTTGGAATGGTAGTGCTCAAGTATCTGATGTTTTGATTAATATATACGGCAGCTTTGGCAGAATGATTAAAAAAACTGATTTACTTAATCATAAAGATTGGCTTAAACAAAATGCCCTTTTGGAAAATGTTATAAATCAAACAGATAAAATTAATACGGCACAATCCGTTATTATATATAAATTAACGGAAGAAGAAATGAAAAGTTTAAAAGATAATACATTTAAATTTCCTGATGAAATTAAAGAAACAGTTGAAGAGGCGGAGAATAATGAATAATTATAAAAATGTTTTTGTTGTTAATCACCCTATATGCTGCCATAATCTCAGCATAATAAGAGATAAAAATACTACTGCTGAAGTGTTTAGAAATGCTGTAAAACGTATTACATACTTATTATTTTATAAAGCAACGGAAGATTTAGAACTTGAAAATTGCTCCGTTGAAACACCGCTTGAAAGCTGTATATGTCAACGATTAAACAGTAAAAAAGAAATTATAATTGCTCCTATTTTAAGAGCAGGTTTAATATTTTCCGATATCGCAAATGAAATTATGCCGTTTGCAACCGTCAGACATATAGGAATGTATCGAGATGAAGATACTCTGACACCTATATGGTATTACAATAAAATTCCAGTAGAATTTGAAAATCCCGAAGATAAAATAATATTAATTTTAGATCCGATGCTTGCAACGGGAAATTCTGCCATTGATGCAATAAAACTCTTTGCAAATAAAAAAGTTCCTCAAAAAAATATTCGTTTTGTAAGTTTAATAAGTGCGCCTGAAGGCTTAGAAAAAGTTCAAAATATGTTTCCTGATGTAAGAATTATTACGGCAAGTATTGATAACTGCTTAAATTCATCAGGTTATATAAGACCGGGGCTTGGTGATGCGGGTGACAGAATATTTAATACGGTTATAAATTAATGTTTTATTTTGATAATTTTTACGGGAAAAAAGTATTAAAATCCTCGCTGTTAGATGGCATTGACTGTTTTTTTACAACAAGAGAATTTGTCCTGACTTATTCATCAAGAGAAGATTTAAAGACCGAATCAGAAGAAAACAGAGAATTTTTACTTAATAAATTAAATACGGATAATCTTATAACAGCAAAACAAGTTCATAGCACTGATATTGAAATAGTAAAAAACGGAATTAACTTTTACGATAATACTGATGCCTTAATTTCTAATATACAAAATACTGTATTATTAATGAATTTCGCCGATTGTATTCCAATAATCCTTTATTCAAAAAAGGATAAAACAGGAGCAATAGTTCATGCCGGCTGGAGAGGAACGGCAGGCGAAATCGCACGAAAAACAGTAATAAAAATGAATGAAGAATTAAATATTAATCCGGAAAATATTATAGCCGTTATAGGCCCCGGGATAGGAAAGTGCTGTTTTGAAACAGATTATGATGTTTTTGAAAAATTGGTTAAAAATAAGTCGGATAAAAAAATCTATGAACAAAAAGAAAATAAATTTTTTACAGATTTAAAATTATTAAATGCTAAACAGTTGTCCGAGTGCGGAATAAAAAATATAGACATTTGCAGCTATTGCACATGCTGTATGTCTGATATATTTTTTTCATATAGAAAAGAAAACGGGTATACTGCAAGACATTCTGCAGTTTTAAAAATATAAAGGGGATAGTTATGTCAGTAATAGAAAAATTAGCGGTTATTTCAGATACAATTACAAAATTAATGAATTTTGTTTCCACCAATGAAACGGTTAAACCTGATTTTGAAGAATATATAAAAACAGTTTCTGCTAATAATCAAGGAAATGTCAGATTTCAAGCCTTA
>CANQRT010000050.1 GCA_947626325.1 Candidatus Gastranaerophilales bacterium
ATTTAATTTCGTATTTAAGGTTTCACCTGCTGTTTTTATCCCGTTTAATACTGCAATTGCAGGTTTTCTTAAAAGGCTTTTCCCTGTTTCAATTACTTTATTACCATCCTCTTTAGGGTTAAGTTTCCCTTTTTGTGCTAAATATAAAACAGTACCAGCTGCAACACCTATAGCTGCTGCCTTTGCCATAGTACGTCTTTTTTGGGATTTTACTTGATTATTTATCATTTCGCTGCCGTTAGCTATTGCCCTAACTCTACTCATTATGTTTTTCTCCTACAATACACTTATTTAAAAAATTCTAAAAAAATAATTTGCTACCTTTTTATATTATTATAAAAATTAAAAAATGGTAGCAATAGTAAATTTTCTGTTACAAAAAAAGGATTCGTATAGAATCCTTTTTTTGTGTGTGAAGTAATTTTATGATTTTTAATTTTTTTTATCCCACTGCAGTTTGTGTTGTGTCCTCAACAACTTCGGGAGCTTTTCTTGAAACAAGTCCAAAAAGTTTTGAACCAGTTTCGCATATTTTATTACCTGCCCAATCTAATGCACTTGTAATTGTAGCTAATACTACTTGTATTTTTTCGTTTTTAATTTTAGAAATGCCTTTATATGCATGTTCAGCTAAACCAAATTTACTACCTGCTGCAAGTGCTGCTGCTATTGCTGCTGCTACGCCTACCGCTGTTAATATTTTTTTACCTAACGAACCTTTTTTTGTTTTACCGCTTTTTTCTATTTTTGATGCTGCAGCTGGTGCACTGGTATATGCTTGTGGTTTTTTTAAAAGATCAGCAAATGTTGGTGCTGAGGGTGTTGTACCTGCAAAACTTATCGGACTAATCATCATAATAATTACCTCCTATTTTACCTTTGTACACTCTTAAAACATATAAAACTTAAAAATTGTGTTTTTAAATTGGTTTGTTAATGTTTTGTTACACTTTTAGATTAGATGCAGTTTATATTAAATTATAACATTTTTTTTGTTCGATTGGAATATTTTTTTTTAATATGTACTCTTATATATAGGAGAGAGTTTTGGAGAGAATTATGACAGCAGCTAATACTATTGAACTTAATATAGATGATAAAGCAATCGGATATGCAAAAATTTATGCATCACTGTTAACTGATGAGTTTCAACGCAAAAGAGCTTATGCTTCTATTGCGGCTTTGTATTCTTTAATTAATCTTTTAGAAAAAACAGATAACAATGTTCAAAAGTCTATGACATTGTTTAGAAATCCCGACTTGAATGAAAAATATGAAATAAATGATGTTTATGTTAATAATTGGCATATTGATGTTCGTGTTGTTACAGACGGAACTGGGTTTTTGGTTCCTAGATGTCATTTTGATAATGATTTAGAACCTGACTTTTATGCTGTAATAAAAGTAGATAAAGAGTTAAAAACTTCTGAATTATTAGGGTTTGCAGATACTGCACTTTTGACTAAGGAAGCTTATGATTACAATTATTACAGTGTGGATTTTAATTCTTTAATTTCTTTTGATAAATTTATTGAAAAAATAAACAAGCCTAAAATTACCGACTTTGCAGAGCAGGAACATGAATTATTTAGAGATAATTATTTAAGCTTAATTGATGGCGAAATTGATGAACAGCTGAAAAATAGATTAATTAAACATTTATTTGAATGCCCTGAGTGCAGAACAGAGTTTTGCTGTTTCACAGGGTTTGAAATGGTCAGCTGTAATATTGGTAAATATCCCGATATGATTGATGATCATACTCTTAAAATAGTTGGCGCTCAGGCTGTTGATGATGAAAAATATATTGGTAAGGAAGAAGTAATTAATATTTCTGATGATGATAACTTGCCTGATGAGGCTCCAAAACAAGATGAAACAGTATCTGATTTACTTGATGAACTTTTTAATGATGAAGAAGAACCTGTTCAAGATAATTTAAGTGCTGAAAAGGATATTGATTTAAACTCTAACTTAAATAATGCTGATTTGGAATTATTATCTGATGACGGCTCTGAAGGGCTTGAAATGCTTGATGAGTACAAAGAAGATAAAACAGAAAATCTTGAAGTTATTGAAAATGAAAATATTGATAATCTTGATAATTCTAATGAGGACTTGGTTATAAACTCTGATGATAAAGAAGATGATATTAATATTACTGATAATAATGACTCTAACATAGAGATTTTAAGTGAAAATAATGAGCAACCAGATGATAATGTTCAAAAAGTTATTATGGATTATGATGAAAATGGTGAACCTGTTTATTCATATATAACAAATATCCCGCCAGAAGATGAAAAAACTGCTGATTTCGATGTAGAACTTTCTGACGATGATATTTTAAATTCTACTTTTGAAACTTATCCTCAATATAATGAAATGGGTGTTGATTTAAGTACAATTAAAAATGAAACCTCTAGAATTGAGTATGTTCAAAATGATGAAAATAAACCTCAAAGCGAGAATGTTGAACAGCCAGTTGATGATATTGATGATGTAACGGCAGTTGATGAAAATGTTCAAACTGATGAAAATTATAACGATGAAACTCAATCAGTTGAGAACTATTCGGAAAATTATTCTGAAGCAACAGAACCAGTGGAAATGGACTCTGAAGAAACTCAAGAGTATAACACTGAAAGTGAAACAGAATATAATGAAGAAGATGATGGTGAGGAAGAACTGCCTGAAGATTACGAGGAATACAGCGCAGATAAACCAAAAAGTAATAATAAATTACTCCCAGTATTGATTTTAATAATTGCCTTAATTGGTGCAGGCGTTGGAGGTTTTGCGTTATTAAAAAATAAATCTTCCAATAATGTTGCGCAATCAGATGTTCAAGAAGAAACCCCTATTCAAGAGGAAAATAATGATATGTTTGAACAGCCTGAAAATGCGGGTATGGAAACTCCGCAAAATAATCCTGAAAATATTAATCAAAATGCGGATAATACAGCCCCTGCAATTGATAATAATCAACAGGAAATGCCCTCTCAAGGTACTATTGAAGTTCCACAAACTCCAAACCAGCTTACTGAAAGTGATTTATTAAAAAATCAACACCCTGCTACTTCTGACGTTAATCAGGCAATGACCAATGCTTTTGCAGGTAGTAATAATATAAGTGTTAGAGGGGTTAACTGGTTATGCTCACCTCAATTATTTACAAATGGCGAGTTTAAAAATTATTTACAAAAACTTGATAATGTTTTAAAACTTAATTTAAGAAAAAATATTCTTGATGTAGTTGAAGCTCCGCAGAATAATTCAGTTGAAGTTAAGTTAGCTGTTGATAATAACGGGAATTTATCTCGGTATATGGTATCACAATCAAGCGGTTCTCAGCGAATTGATGACGTTGTGTTACAAAGTATTAAAGAAACTTTTGAGGGTGAAAAATCCCCTATTCTCACTAATAGCGATTTAAAATCAGATATGTATTATCTAAAAGTAGTAATAAAATTGTAATTTATGATATTATATTGTAGAGGTAGAGAATATAGAGATTAAAATAAGTGCTTTTAGTTGAAGAACAACGTGCTTTAATAGAAAAAACAGTTAGAGGTAATAAAAATTTCTCGGGTAATGAGGATTTATTTGAGGATTTTTGTAGTGAGGCTTTTCAAAAATCTTATATGATTTTTAATTCCTCTTCAAATATTCAAAAAATTGAAAATTATATTGGTAAAGTTGTTAATACTTCTATATTGAGCGTACTTAAAAATTCAGGCAGAGTTAGAAGAGTTTCATCGGGTTTTGTTCCTACTAATGAAGTAAAAATTGAAGATTTGGCGGTTAAAAAAGCTGATAAAGCTGAAATAGTTTCGTCTGATTTTATTTTTGATTTCCCAGATCCTAAAGAATCTGCCGAAGAAGTTTTGATTACAAAAGAATGTCTGCAGCGTATTGCTGATGCGGTTTGTGTTATTCATAAAGAATTACCTTCACAAAACTTCTTGGATATCTTTTACTTAAGATATGTTAAGGGGTTAAAACAAAATGAAATATCAAAATCGCTTAATATTTCGCAGTCAGAAATAAGCAAACGTTTAATGCAGCTATCTAAATTAATTAGCAATTTTTTAGACGGAAGTAAACGTTAGGCGTCAATTATGAAGTGTCGTAAATGCGCAGCTCAGATACCTGATAATTCTGTTAGATGCCCTAATTGCGGTATTAAAGTTAGTATGCACTGCCCTAATTGCGGGACTTCTAATTTATTCGGCAATAAGTTTTGCACTCATTGCGGATTTGCTTTATTGAAAAAATGCCCAGAGTGCGGTGCTGTTAATGTTTATTCTGCTGATAAATGCAGAAAATGCGGTTTTTCTTTTTCTAAAAAAAGTGTTTCCGCACCTGTTGTTGAAAATTCTGTTCAAAGTGAAACATCTGAGATTAAAACGGATAATTTAGAAGAAGTGCAAAAAACTTCAATTGCTGCAGAAGAACCTAATCTTGATACATCACAAGAAGAAGTTGTTTCTGCTTTTTCTGCTGATGTACATGCTGAGAATGTCCAGACTTCGCCTCAAGAGCAAATTGAACAAAATTATAATCCCATATCGTCTGAAATAGAAACAAAAACTTTTGTTCCCGTTGATGATGAAATTCAAAGTGAAAAAAATGAAGATAATATCGAAGATAATCCCGAGATTGATAATAATAACGAAACTCAAGAGCAAATTCTAATTAATGATATAGAACCTATTGAAGAAGATATAAATATTGATAATCAGAACTTTGATGTGGATGAAAATTCACAAATAATTAATACCGCTTCAGCAGATGATTTTAATTCCGTTGAAATTCAATCTGAAATAGTAGAAAGAGTATCAAATTCCTTAAAAAATTCTATTACAAAACATATTATTGCCCTGCAGGGTGAAGAAGGCTCGGGTAAAAGTGTTATATTAAGGCAAATCGCTGATTTATTTAAAAATGACGGATTTTTATTCTTATATGGAAGCTGTACTCCTTTGCTTCAAATTACAAGTTTTGGTTTCTTTCAAGATGCCTTTTTAAGAATTATGGGTTTCCCTACTTATACTAAGACTACGGAAGCATTTTTTAAGGATTTTAAAAAAAGCAGATTTTATGGGATGTTTAATTTCCTCAGCAGCGAGGAGCTTGAATTATTTTTGAATATTTTTTATCCTGTTCAAAAAGATAAATTTGATAATATTCTTATAAATAGACAGGTAATGTTTTCTATTTTAGAAAAAGTTATTAAATCATTTTCATTAAATAATAACCTTATTATAGCAATTGATAATTTTGAACTTTTAGACGGTGCTTCTTATGATTTTATTGTTTACATGCTGAAAAAAGGTTATTTCTTTAATAACAGAATTAAATTGTTAACCGCATATCAGGAAGATAAGAAAATTCAAAGTTATTTTGATATAGCAGGAATTGATGAAAATATTTTTGAAATGATTAATATTAAAAAATTATCTCCAGAGGAAATGATTAATGCGGTTAAACATTCTTTATCTATTGACGTAAACGGGATTATTCCTAAAGAATATTTAAATGAACTTATTGAAAAATCCAATGGTAATGCTTTAAAATTTGAACAAGAAATTGCGCTTTTATTTAATACAGGGTACATCTCGGTTGTCGGTAATAATATTGTAATTAATGAAGAAAATAAACCAAATGATAATATAGAAACATTTGAGGAGTTAGTAAAATTAAGGTTAAATTCTCGTGCTCCTGCGGTTAAAAATGTATTATATACGGCAGCTATTATGGGCTTTAGATTTGCCTCGGGAATTTTAATTTCAGCAGTAGATTTGCCTTTTGACAAGGCAGAAAAAATTCTTGATTATTTAAAACAAGAATTATTTATAACTGAGGTTGATAATTATACTTTAGAATTTAAGAGCCTTGAATTATGGAAAATCATTTATAAGCAGGCTCAAAATGATATGCTTTATAAAGAGAACTCTCAACGGCTATATAATACTTTAAAACCTTTAATACTTTCAAGCAATCTGCAAAAATTAATATCCTGCACAGAAGCGTTAAGTAAAAAAGAAGAATTTGATATATGGCAGGATACTGCAAGTATTTGTGCTAAAATTGGCGATACCAATTTATATATTATTGCTCAAAAGCAGTGTTTAAAACTGATAGAAGAACAAAATTTCCCTGAGGGTGAAAGTTTAAAAGCTGTTATATATGAGGAATTAGGGAAATTATTGTATAAAAAATCTCCGCAGGAGGCAATTTCATTCCTATCTAATATTTTAGACGACAGAATTAAAGCAGAAGATGTTAAAAAAGTCATAGATTTATCTGCATACTTCGTTAATGCCTGCTATTTAACTGGTAATTATTTTGGTGCGGCAGAGGCAGTTGATGCAGCAGTTAATCTTGCTTGCTCTAACCCTAATGAGGTTAATAATGCCGATATTGCTTTAATGAAAACCAGAAAACTTAAAGCTTTGCTTAATATAGGCAACAGTGAGCAAATTATTAATCTTGTTAATGAAGATATTATTCTTGATATTGAAAATGTTTTGGCTTCAACTCATTTAGATTTGGATTATAAAAATCTTTTAATTGAAGCCTGGTTAAATTCTAAAATTGTTTTAGCTAAAGCTTATGCTCTACAGGGTAATAATATGATTTTTGATGTTATTGCGGATTTAAAAGAATTTGAAATTAAGCATAAATACAATTTAGAATTTTATAGTGTACAAATTGATATTTTAGAAACATTTGCGCATACAATTACTGGTGATATTGAAAAATCTAATGAGATTTTAAAAGATATTTTCGAAAAGACTAAAAATACTTCTATTCATCCTGAGCTGCTTTGTGAGTGGAATTTAATTAGTGTTATAAATAGAATTTTATTAGATGATAAGACTACTTTAAAATCAGATTTATTTGAATTAGCTGCATTTTCTAATAATATTAATGAGCATTTTATAAAAAATATTTTAAGACTTATATTGGGTTATATTCTTAGAGAAGACGGAGAAACCCAAAAAGCTTTTGAAATATTTAACGAAGAAATTACTTATTTTGCAAGAGAAAAAGTTGCAATTGGTGCGCTTTTAGCTTGGTTGTTTATTGTTCAATCCAATATAAATGACGGGGATGATGAGTCTGCTTTAAATACCGCTTCAAAATCACTTGAAATTGCTCAAAGTGCTAAAATTAACAATAATTTCTTTATAATTAATTTTGAAAGATATATTGCGGAAATATATATAAGAAAAGGTGATTTTGCCGCAGCAAAAATGTATTTTGAAAAAGCTGTTACACTTGCTAAACAGTATAATTTACGTTATCAGCTTGCTGAATTATACAGTGCATGGGGTAAATGTTTGGAAAATTATATGAAGCTTTCCAATGACTATTCTGAAGATAATATTAATTCCGTTTTTCAAGCTTATGATATGGCGATAAATTATTCAGAGGAAATTAAAATTAATCAAATTAAAGAAAAAGCGCTCAGAGCTAAAATAGATTTTAATAACTTCTGCCGTTTACACCCTGTTAAATAATTATTTGTATATTTTTTGATACATGTGATATGTTCTGAATACTTTTTTTACGTAATTTCTTGTTTCCTCGTGCTGTATATTTTCAATAAATTCATCAGCATCTGAGGCGGGGTACATTTTAAGCCATTTATTAACAGATCCTTCACCCCCATTATATGCGACTACTGCAAATAAATCATTATTAAATCTGTCTTTTAAATATTTTAAATAATTACAGCCTATGTATAAATTAACTTTCGGGTTCTCTAAATCTGCTAATACTGGTATATCTTGTGATAATTTAGATATCATAAAATTAGCTGTGGAAGGCATTAACTGCATTAACCCTATAGCATTTACTGCGCTTCTAACATTTTCATCAAAATGACTTTCTTCCTTTATTAATGAAATAATTAAGTAAGAATCTAGTTTTAATTTTTCTGCGGCAATATTAATTTCTTCCTCGTAATATATTGGATATACCAATTTATATGCGGCGCTTAATATTGACGGTTTTATTTCCATTTCTTGTATTGCGTCACGGGCAAGTACTATAGAGCGTGATTTTTTGTTTTTTCTTTGTTCAAACCAGCTTTGAACGATTTTGTTATCAAAATCCGCATCCAGCCATATTTCGTAATCACCCATTGCAAAAAGACTGTTTATTAATTTTAAGTCCTTTATTTCTAAATGTGATAATGAGATTGGAAATGAAATTTCTTCTTTTTTTAACGGCAGTTTTCTACCTTCTTTTGTCTGCCAAAAATCATTTTTTTTGTTTATTATATATTCGCTTCTAAGTCCGTAATAATCATCTGGATATCTTGTCATTAATTTTGATAATATGCTGTTTGCCTCTGATATTTTATTTTGCCTCAAATAGGTTTTAGCAAGCCAAAACATCATTCTTGGTGTAGATTTTACGTTTTTATATTCTTTTAAATGCTTTAATGCAAGATTTTCTGCTTCTTGATAATTTTTTAATTCATATTTGTTCCAGAACAGTTTCCATAAGGTTTCTGGTGCAAAATCAGAATGGGGATATTTATTTATTAATTCGTTATATAAAATTAATGACTTTTCTTTATTACTTAGGTTCGCCAGTTTATATACTGCATAATCTTCGCCTGCAAGGTTATGTTTTTCAATTAAACTCAGCATTTGAGCTTGGTTTTTTATTTTGCTGTTTGTCATATATGAAGTGTAAATATCGTATATTTTATATAAATTTTCTTTTTTAATTTTGTTCGAATAAGCACTAATGCCCTGTTCAAATAATTTTTTTGCAATTACTTTGTTGCCCGCATAGTGATTTGCTAATACCAGATAATCCCAGCAAGTATCTATTGGGAGCTTTGAAAAATATTCCAAGGATTTTTGATATTTTTTATTATTGTAAAAGGTTTTTCCAACTAATAATTTTTCTTCTGTTGACAATTCTCTGCCGATTGTAGAAAGCTCTTGTGCGGCTGAGAGTTCATAGTTTCTGTCTGTGTTTTCTTTATCCTGTAAATATCGAACAAAATATTTTGCGCTTGCTTCTTTGTCAGTTGATTTTTCTATTAATCCAAGATAATAATCAGCAGTAGAAGGTTCTCCTTCTTTAAGTTTTAATTTTGTTTCCATGAACAAATTTTTTGCTAATTCATATTCTTTTAAATAATAATAGCATTTTGCCAAATTATATCTTGCGGTTTGTGAAAATAATGAATTAGGATTTTTTTTCAAATATAAATTATATTTTAATACGGCAGTATTATAATCTCCTGCTTTTTGTGCAGATTTCGCCTGCTTGTATATTGCCATTGAATATAGCGGGCTAATTCTATTTATCTTGCTGAAATTATAATATGCGTTTTGGTAGTCGCCTTTTTTATAAAATTCCACTCCCTGCTTATAATATACTGGCGAGTTTTGAGTTATTTTATCATTGTATATAAGAATTGTAATGATGCATGGAATTATTACTAATAAACTTATTCCTATATATTTTAAATATTTCATAATCTATTCT
>CANQRT010000051.1 GCA_947626325.1 Candidatus Gastranaerophilales bacterium
TTACTCCATAAAATATTTTTACTGGATTATTTCCAAACCATATACCATAAATTAAAAATACAAGCATTGTATTCAAAAAAGTCCTATATAATCCTTTTCTATCTGAACCCAGAGGATAGTATATATAGTGTTTTAAGAAACGTACAAATGTCATATTCCATCTTCGCCAAAAATCAATTATACTAACAGCTTGATATGGTGAGTTAAAATTCCAAGGAAGAAATATATTGAATAATGCTGCAGTACCAATTGCAATATCACAGTAGCCTGAAAAATCAAAATAGCCTTGCAGAATAACTGATAAACTATAAACCCAGGAAATATCAAAATATTTAAAGTTTAAAAGTGTATCATTAATAAATTTTATAAAATCAATAAAATTATCGGCAAAAATCACTTTTTTTATCAGCCCTATTGTAATCATAAATAGTCCAAAATAAATATTATCTTGGTTTATTGCTTTTTTAGCTATATCATTAAACTGGGGAACCATTTCCTGATGTCTTACTATAGGACCTGAAAGAAGCTGCGGGAAAAAACATATAAATAATGTGTAATCTATAATGTTATAATTTTTTGCTTCACCTTTATAGCAATCAATAATATATGAAATCTGTTGAATGGTAAAGAAGCTGATACCTAATGGTATTATTATTTTCATTGTATCCAGCGGGAATAAATTTACGGATTTAAAATAATCAAATATAAATGTAAAATATTTAAAAAATACCAGCGATAATATATTAACCGCAATCCCAAATATCAAAATATACTTTTTTATAATTTCTTTGATATTTAATTTAAATGTTTGGCTTATATAGAAGTTAAAAAGAATAGTAGAAAGTAATATCCAGATATAGTCTAATTTATAACTGCCATAGAAATAAAATGATGCAAGTATTAAGGAAATTTTAGCAGTTTTGTATAATTTGAGTTTATTTAACACAAAATAAACTATAAAAACTATAGGCAAAAATATAAATAAAAATTCCAGTGAATTAAAAAGCATCTTTTCCCTCTAAATTATTCTTTCCTGCACCTTTTTATAATAGCATAAAGACTGATAAACATAACTGCAATTCCAAGAACTTCTGAAATAGATAGGCTCAAATTCATGCCGATTTTAGCGTTAAATATAAAGGAGGAAATAATAAATATATAGAATAGTCCAGGAATTAATGTTAATAAATAATTCTTTTTATTTTTATATAAAATAATCGTAGCTATTAAAAAGGTTGGTATAACAAGTAATTGATTGAATAACATTACATACTGCCAAAGGGCTGCAAATTGGTCTTGATAGGCTTTAGCGTAGAATAAACATAAGAAAACGCCAAGAATTGCAGGGCCTATAATAACTAATCTGTTTTTAATAGGCTTTTGGTCTAAATCAAGGGCATCAGCTACAACCATTCTGAGTGAACGAAGCGCAGTATCACCAGAAGTTAATGGTAAACATAATACTGCTGCAACCACTACTAAGGATAAATTAAACGGTGTAAACTGCTTTGCTATAACATTGACTACGTTAACTGTTCCGAACATGCTCTCATCAACAAGTCCATTATGATAGACATATAAAGCGCCTGCTGCCCATATCATTACAATTAAACTTTCAAAACACATAGTTTTAAAAAATACTTTTCTGCCCTCAAATTCATTTTTCATAGTTCTTGCAACTATTGCTGTTTGAGTAGCATGTGAGCCCGATAATAGTCCGCAGCTTACTGTCATAAAGAAAAATGGAATTATAGGTAAATTTTTATAATGCCAATTTAAATGATGAATATCAAATTCAGGCAGACTCAATCCTTTTGAAATGTACCCTGCTAAAAGTAATATTGAACCTATAACAAACAAAAGCCCAATAAACGGGTATATTTTTGCCATTAATTTATTTATCGGGAATAATGCGGCGACAAAGAAGTATATACCTACAATAATATATGTAACGACGGCGACGGGGTTATGAAACGTAAAATCCGTTTCATTTAATATTTTTCCAAGGTATAAATCGCCTGCTGAATATATAAATACTGTTATCCACAGTATTGACATTATTGAAACTATAATAGTAAAAGTGTTAAAGAATGTTTTACCAAAATATTTTTTTGTTATTTGTGTTATCTGATAACCTTTATTTCTTATTGAAATCATTCCGCTAAAGTAATCATGAACACATCCCATTAAAATACAACCGATAGGAACAATAAGAAAAAATATCGGGCCGAATACAATTCCTTGAAGTGCCGATAATATTGGCCCCATGCCTGCTATGTTCAATAAATTTATAAGCTGATTGCGCCATGAGGGTAGTGGCACGTAATCAACGCCGTTATATAAGTCTTGAGCGGGAACACTTCTTTCATCAGGCGAAAACTGATTTTCTATATATTTTGAATATGTAAAATAGCCGATAAGTAATATTAATAAGCCTATAAAAAATGTTATCATTAATTATTTCCATCATCCTCGCAGTAAAGATACATAGAGCATTTTGAGCAGTCAAACTCAACTTTAAATTTATTTCCGTTTTCTAGTTGTTCTAAGTGCCATGGCAATGGCGGAATGTTTTGCGGATTTGTTTTTGAGCAAATGCCTAGCTCATTTCTTAAACAGTATCTTGAAGAAAATACTCTTTTTCCTTCAAGAGGAATACCTGTTTCAAGTCCTGCTTCAATTTTTTCAACTCCGTGCCTTTTATAAAATGCTTTTGTCATATTATTTGTTACGTTTGCTAGATATGTAAGTTCTTTTTTGTAATATGGATGATTATTTTTTTTAACCTGAACTCTTTTGATTGGTCTATTTTTTGCCCTTTCGTTTCTTAACAGTTCAAAAATATTTTCTTTAATTGTTTCAATATTATCAAGAATTACATCCGATTGCGATTTAACTTTATCAACCGCAAATTCACAATTAACATCAAGTTCAAAAAGACTTTTTTGAAGTTCATCAGCGCTGTATTTTATATTTCCTTTTGGAACGCTCATTTCAATTTTATTATTATCTTCATCAACTGCAATTATGTTATATTCACCGTTTTGTTCGTTAATATCAAGTTCAACCGAAATAACACGGTAATTAACCGACTCCTCGACTTCTTTAAAACCTTTTACGTCAATGTATCTGTATAATTCCAGTCCTAAAATATCATCTTTTATTTCATCAGCAAAGTATCTTCCGTCTTTAATATCTGTTATTGCAATTGTTTGAACCTGTTTATTATCTTTTTGATATCTTAATTTATCTCCGATATTAAGAGTAATATCACCGCTAAAGACAAATGAATTACCGTCAAAATCTTTAACTGTGCCGACTTTTGTGCCGACCAAATGATATTTAGAGTACATTTCTTTTTTTCTTCCGTTAAAGAAAAAGTCTGTGAACCCTTTATTAAAGTTTTTGGATAAATCGGGTTCAAAAGCCAAAATAGTTCTGCCCGATGAAATTCTTTTAAGTCCTTTTGATTTTACAAGCTTGTCTGCAATTTGTGAAAATATTGCGGTTGAATTTTTAACGTGCTTTAAATCCTTTTCTCTGCCTGCAATTTTAAAGGAGTCAACTCCAATATCAACCAGTCTTTCAATTTCTTTATCAAGACTTAAAAATCTTAAATTAAACAATCTGTCGTTTTCTCTGATTATGTTTCCGTTATTGTCTTTTAAAGTCCAATTTCCCATACATCTTTCAGGGCAAACTCCGTGATTTGAAGCTAAATAATGCGCCTTATCAGATGATTGTGTCTTTTTTAAATTTTCAACATAAGCAAGATAGCAATTTCCGCTGTAGCCTACACATAAAAATCCGTAGCAAAATGTTTCAATTTCAATGTTTGAATTATCCGTTATATCTTTAATTTCTTCAAAAGTAAGCTCTCTAGGCAGAACAATTCTTGAAACTCCGCACTTTTCAAAGAATTGCGCATCTTCTTTTTTAAAACACATTGCATTTGTGCTTAATATAATTGGAATTGGCGGAAGGTCAAGCTCAAGTATTCCGATATCCTGCACAATAAGTCCATCTATTCCCATTTCATAGAACTCTTTTATCATTTGTTTTGCAAGATTAATATCGTCATCCGTAAACAATAAACAGTTAAGAGGAATATATATTTTAACCCAGTATCTGTGAGCATATTCAACAAGCTTTTTTATATCCTCCATTGTATTACCTTGCTCATGGCGCAGTGAAAATTTTGGAGCACCTATATATATTGAATCAGCCCCGCACCTTATTGCCTCTTTTGCGTATTCTAAATTCTTTCCTGGAGATAAAATCTCGATTGTACTGCTTTGACCTCTTGCCACTTATTTCTCCTCGTATAATTTTTCGATTTCTTTTTTGTAAGTATTAATTACTTTTTGATATTTAACCTTTAAAGTTCCTGTTAAAAGTCCATTTTCAACCGTAAATGGTTCACTTGTAAAATACACTTTTTTAAGTTTTTCATAATACTTCCAGTCATTTTTTCTTTTTATTTTTTCGTTTAAATTCTCAATCAAAAATGTTTTAAACTTATCATTTCTATTTGCATCAATTGCACTTATAGAATTTTTTTCACACCATGAATGATATTCAACATTATTTAAAACAATTACTGCAGTTAAATAAGGTTTTCCATGACCTGCTATTACAAGCTGATTAATAAATTCAGAGTCTTTTGCTTCATTTTCCAATAATGGTGTATAAACATTATAACCATTTGACATTACGATAACATCATCGTACCTTGATAAAACGACTAAATAACCTTCTTTATCAACATATCCCAAATCTCCCGTATTTAAAAAATGTTCTTCAAGTATAGCCTTTTTAGTCGCTTCTTCGTTTTTATAATACTCTTTTAATATTTCAACTCCGCCTAAAGTAATTAACCCAACTTCTCCATTTTTCATTTCTTTGTGAGTTTCAGGGTTAATAATTCTAATTGTAGTTCCCTCAAACGCAACACCGACAGTGTATGGGTGTTTTTTCTGACTTTCAAGCGTATTGCTTACGGCAAGTCCTGTTGTTTCAGTGAGTCCATAGTGCTGGACAAGCGGAATGCCTATTATATCAAAATAATCTTCTAATGGTTTTGCTAAGTGAGCAGAGCCTACAAATACTATGGTTTCGTCAGTTAAAAGAGTGTTTCTTATCTGCTTGTATACTTTTTTATCTAAAAAGTTTTTAAAGGGTTTTAAAATCTTTGCACATGCATTACATCTTCGCTCTAGTGTTTGTATGAGTTTAGAAATACTAAATGCAATATTATAGGCATGTTTAAATATAAATCCCTTTTCTTTCACTGCATTCATCAATTTTTCGTGCATGGTCTGCATTATTTTTGGTGCGCAGTGCAGATATTCGGGTTTATACTTATTTATAACTTCATAAAATTCCTTATAAGGAGTATACATAACCCTGCAGCCTTGCGAAAAACAAAGAAGATTAAAGCTCTTACCGCCTGCACTTGAAAGCGGAAACGTAACAACAAAGGTTTTACCCGCTTTTATATCGTTAAATTTTTGAAGTTCCTCTACAACATAAGACATCCCGACATTAGGAAGCATTGCACCTTTTGGTGATGAAGATGTTCCTGATGTATAATTTATATATGCTGTATCAAAAGGTTCTTCTTCCCAATCTGTTTTTATGGGTGTTTCATCTGTTAAACCTTTTAGAATGTCATTCAAATTATATATTTTGCTAAATTCGTTCGGGGGGGGGTATTTTGCATTTTCATCTCCTATATATAATACGAATTTAACATTTTCTCTGAAACTTTCTGAGTCAATAAAATGATTAATAATCTCCATTTTATCCGTAATTAAAGCAATAGAATCACTGTTATTAAAAACAAAATCCAATTCTTTAATATTTATTTCGGAATTTTTAGAAACGCATACAGCACCAAGAGTAATTATTGCTTGTTCTATAATAAGCCAGCGGGGTGAATTGCCTGCGAACAAGCATACATGGTCATACTTTTTTAATCCAAGTGTTTGAAACTCTTGCGCTAAAAAGCAAAGCTCTTTAAATGCTTGTTTATATGTTATTTGAACTTTTTCTTTATTATCTGAAAATGCGATTAAATCAGAATATTTTTTACAACTAACCTGCCAGACATCAAATAATGATTTATATTTATATTCCATAAATTTTAACCCAGTTTGTTAATATGATATAATAACTACAACTAATAGTAAAATTATTAAATTATTTAAAGGTTTATATGGAAGAAAAAAGAAACGATTTTATAACTTAGGAGGAGGTGGGATTCGAACCCACGGTACGCTCGCACGTACGACGGTTTTCAAGACCGCTCCGATCAACCGCTCCGGCACTCCTCCAAAAGCGTATTTTTATATTAATAAAAAAAATTTCAATTGTAAAGAGTTAAAATTTATATTTCCCGCTTTTAATATCCTCTTTAAATAATTGTACAGTTTCATTTTTATATTTATTCTTTTGCGAAACCAAATTGACAGCCTCAAGAACATTATCTGTATTATATTTATTAAATGGAAAGCCGTTAACAAGCTCTTGAATATGCATTACTTCTTCAGGTTTAAACATTCTGCTTAACAATTTCTTTTTTACATTTTCAGCGTTTTTTATTTGTATTTGCTGAGTCTCATAGTTATCAGTTAATCTGTCAGAGTGCATTTTGTATCTGACAAGAACTTCATCAATATTAGCTATTTTGCCGCCATTTAAAAGAATTTGCATATAAAATTCATAATCTTGAGCGCATAAACACTTGAAATTGTAATTAATACCATTTTCTTCCATAAAAGATTTTCGATACATAACAGAGGAATGGCATATCGGATTATAAAAATTCATAGATAAGTCTATTAAATCGCTATCAGTATAAAAAACCCACGAAGGACGGGTATTCTCTCCGAATGGTTCAATAAAAGTTCCAGATAAACAAATATCAGGATTTTTTTCCATATAGTCAAACTGTTTTTCTAATCTTTTAGGCAGTGAGATATCATCATCATCAATATGAGCAATATATTTACCTCTTGCAAGATTTTGAGCTGTGTGATAATTAAAAGTGCAGCCTCGATTTTCTATATTCTTGTATAATCTGATACGATTATCATTGATTGATTTTATTTTCTGAAACGTATTATCCTTTGAGGCATCGTCAATTATAATAAATTCAAAATCGCTAAATGTTTGATTTAAAATTGAATATACAGAGTCTAAAATTATATTTTCTCTGTTATATGTACTCATAATTACAGATATATTAGGCATTATATACCTCAATAAATTAACTTTTTAATAATATCATAAATTATGTGGCAAAAAAATTTTTTTTTATTTTTAATATAATTGTATAAATTAGTAAAGGGTTTAATATGACAATAAGTGCTGTAAATTTTAATTTTTCTCCAGTAATTGGTAAAAAATATAATGATATTTCTTTTGGGAAATATGTTAATAGTGGAAATAATAATGGTGACTCTTTTCAAATAGGTAGAGATCCAAAAGCAGAAGAATTATATAAAATAAAAAAATTTGGAGAATTAATTTCCTGCAAAGGCGCGAAATTAAAACCAGACGAAGCAAATATTGCAGTTTTAAATAGATACGAGGGAAAAACTCTTGAAGATTATATTTTTGCTATTCTTCAAGGTTTTGATATAGAAGAAGCTGAAACTTATGCAAAATATGAACTATCTGGTTTCTATTCTGATTATGAAAATGAGTTTGAAAAAAATCCATATTCTAAACATCGCCCCACAGATATTTTATCATTTATGAAAAAGCATGAACTTACTCAAGATGAGGCTTTTTATCCTATTGGAATGGAAATGGATGAGGAAACAATAAGGAAATATAAAGTATTTCTTACCGTATTAAAGCATAATAATAAGGATAATCCGCTAAGTAAAGAACATTTAAAACTAATTGCAGATGAGGCTGTTAAATCTGTAAATAATGATAGGGAAACAAAAAGAAAACAAATTGCAAAAAATTTAACTATTAGCCAGCAAATTCCTAGTGATTTTGCAGAATTAATTTCTCAAAGTCCTGTATTATTAAGTCGTGTTGATGTTATTAAAGGAATGTTTCCTATAAATCAAAATAATGGGAAATATCCAATAAAACCATATAAGCCAATTAGCAGAGAGAATTTTATTAAAATTTTATCTAATAAAATAATTATTAATGATTTTGATAGATTTGTAGGGTTAATTTCAGTTGATAAAAGAACAAATGAACCAGTAAACAAAAAAATGAGAGCATTAAATTTAAATGAAGCATACCATTTTATTGCTAAGAAATTGCCCAATTCAGATATAAACACATTTATCTTTTATTGTAATTGCGGCATAAAACCGTCAGAAGCAGCGAGAATGCTTGCTAGCGAAAAAGAATAATAGATATTTTAATAAGTGGTTAAAATTTGAATAATATTATATAATTATGGGGTTGTATTGGTAGATAAAGGAGAAAGAAATGCCGTTTTTTGAAAAAATGACAAACTCCGTTAAAAGTTTAATTACAATGTTTTCTGTAATTTTTTTAACGGCGGTGCCTGCATTTGCGGGTGAGGCAAATTTAGTTGTTCCTAAAATAGAGGGTAATAATTTTAATCTTCTTATTGCTGGAATTATTGTTTCCGTTTTAGGACTTATATGGGGACTTATTTCTTATGCTCAAATTAAGAGAGTAAAAGCTCATAAATCTATGATTGATATAGGAAATACAATTTTTGAAACATGTAAAACATATCTTGTTCAGCAGGGAAAATTTTTAATTGTACTTGAAGTACTAATCGCTTTATGTATTGCATTTTATTTTGGTTTCTTGCAGGGGATGAGTGTTAAAAATGTATTAATCATTCTTGCTGCTTCTGTTATCGGAATATTAGGCTCTTATGGAGTTGCTTGGTTCGGTATTAGAATGAACACTTTAGCAAATGCAAGAACATCATTTACAGCTCTAAAAAATAAACCGCTTGATATTCTTAATATTCCATTGAAGGCAGGCATGAGTATTGGGGTATTACTTGTTAGTGTTGAATTAATTGTTATGCTTACAATACTACTATTTGTACCAGGGAACCTAGCAGGAGCTTGCTTTATTGGTTTTGCAATAGGTGAATCATTAGGTGCTTCTGCACTTCGTGTTGCTGGCGGTATTTTTACAAAAATTGCTGATATTGGTTCAGATTTAATGAAAATCCAATTTGGAATAAAAGAAGATGATCCAAGAAATCCTGGTGTAATTGCAGATTGTACAGGGGATAATGCTGGCGATTCAATCGGGCCTACAGCAGACGGTTTTGAAACATACGGTGTTACTGGTGTTGCACTTGTAAGTTTTATTTTACTTGGTGTTTTCCCTCAGTATCAAATTCAATTATTAACTTGGATTTTTGTTATGAGATACCTTATGATTATTACTTCTGTAGTTTCATACGGAATAAATGGTATATTAAATAAAATTTTATATTCTAATAAAAATGAATTGGATTTTGAGGCGCCTTTAACAAATTTAGT
>CANQRT010000052.1 GCA_947626325.1 Candidatus Gastranaerophilales bacterium
GTTCTCACTTCGTTCAAACCCCTCTCATAAAAAGGTACACAGTACCTTTTTATTCGGCAGAGTGCCACTTCGACATAGTTCTATTGTATTCAATTGTCAGATTAACTCAGCCGTCTGTGGCTCATGGTTCTCACTTCGTTCAAACCCCTCTCATAAAAAGGTACACAGTACCTTTTTATTCGGCAGAGTGCCACTTCGACATAAAATAATTTTATCACAAAATAATTTTTAAAATATTACCCTTTAACCAAATATTTTCCATCTTTAATTCGTACCGCAAAATATGGCTTATCTTTGCCTTTTTCCTTTAAGAATAATACAAACGCGTGGTCAAAATAGTAAAATCTATCTTTCTCATCAAAAACTCTTAACCTTGAGTGCCAAAATTTTAATTTTACCCTCTTCCACACACAAGGCAAAATGAAAAAGTTAATAAGATAAAATTTCCTTTATCGGCAAAATTATATAAAATGATCAACAAATCAAAATTGATTTTTTGCCGATAATATGATAAAATATAAGTATGAGATATTTATCTGTAAGCGATATTGCAAAATTATGGAATATGTCTGAAAGGTCTGTCAGAAATTATTGTGCAACAGGAAAAATTCCTGACGCTTTTTTAACAGGTAAAACATGGAATATTCCTGAAAATGCCGTAAAACCTGACAGAAAAAATAAACATATTGATAAACCAAAAACTCTTTTAGATATTTTAAAATATGAGATGAATAATAAAATTAAAGGCGGAATTTACCATAAAATACAGATAGATTTAACTTATAATTCAAATCATATTGAAGGTTCTAAACTTTCTCACGACCAAACAAGATATATTTATGAGACGAATACGATAGGACTTGAAAAAAATACGGTTAATGTGGATGATATTTTGGAAACAGTTAATCATTTCAAATGTATAGATCTTATTATTGATAAAGCAAATTATGAGCTGTCCGAAAGTCTTATAAAAAAGCTGCATTTTATTTTAAAAAACGGTACAAAAAGCTCATCTAATGAAAGATTTGCAGTCGGTGATTATAAAAAATTTCCTAATATTGTTGGAAATATGGAAACCGTAAAACCTGAAAATGTTGCAGAAAAAATGCAAAATCTGTTAAAAGGTTATAACAAGACAAAAACTAAAAATCTAACAGAAATTTTAGATTTTCATTATCATTTTGAAACAATACATCCGTTTCAAGACGGCAATGGCAGGATTGGGCGATTAATAATATTCAAAGAATGTCTTAAAAACAATATTGTGCCATTCATAATAGATGAAGAAATAAAATTATTTTATTATCGTGGGTTAAAAGAATGGCAGATTGAAAAGGGCTATTTGACTGACACCTGCTTAGGCGCACAAGATAAATTTAAATCATATTTAGATTATTTTAAAATAGATTATAAGAACCAGTATTGCTTATAATATTCCGATAAAAGATTTGTTTACAGATATTTGAACATTGAAAGGACTCCCTTTGGGAGTTCTTTTTTTGAAGTATATAAATTTGTTAAATTTGTTATCAAGCAGGCTACATACAAATATAACTTTTTAGTTCACAATGTAGATATGTTTAACATGGAAGAAAAAAGAAAAATACTTGGTAATAATATTGCAAATTACAGGAAACAAAAGCAGATTTCACAAAATGAGCTTGCAGAGCTGGTGGATGTTTCAAGGGAGCATATAGCAAAAGTTGAAACAGCAAGAAGAAATATGAGCATGAATTTATTCTTTAACATATCTTCTGCTCTTAATGTACCTGAATATAAATTTTTTATTTTTGAAGAAATATAAATTACTGCAATTAATGATTTTTTGGATATAAATACTAATGACATTAAAAAATGTTAATGTTAAAATTTAATCAAAAAGAATAATTTGGAGAGTAATATGCAGGATACAAAAGAGTCAACATCGTCAATTGATGTAATTAGACAGGGAAGATTGCACAAGGTGCAGGAATTGAGAGAGAAAGGAATAAATCCTTATCCGTATAAATTTGTAAAAACGGCAAGTGCAGAAGAACTGCAGGAAAAATATAAAGATTTACCTGCTGGAGAAGAAACAACTGACCGTTACAGCGTTGCAGGCAGAGTCATGGCTGTCAGGAATACAGGCATGTTTATTGATTTAATGGATGATACAGGCAAAATCCAAATTTTTTCACACAAGCAAAACATATCAGAAGAAAAAATAAAGCTGATAAAAATGATAGATATCGGTGATATTGTTGGTTTTACTGGTGATATAAGAAGAACACCGAGAGGCGAATTAAGTTTAAAAACGGTAGATTTTGAAATATTGACAAAATCTTTAAAACCATTGCCTGAGAAGTTTCATGGGCTTACTGATGTTGAAACCCGATACCGCCAAAGATATGTTGATATGATAATGAATAGTGAAGTTAAAGATACCTTTAGAAAAAGAGGGTTAATAATCCAAAAAATAAGAGAATATTTAACCTCTAAAGGATTTTTAGAGGTGGAAACACCTATGCTTCATTCACAAGCAGGCGGAGCGAATGCTAAACCATTTGAAACACATCACAATGCGCTTGATATTCCTATGTATATGAGAATAGCACCCGAACTCCATTTAAAAAGACTTATGGTGGGCGGATTAAGCGAGAAAATCTTTGAAATAAACAGATGTTTTAGAAATGAGGGGATAGATTCACTGCATAACCCTGAATTTACTACAATAGAGCTTTATGAAGCATATTCCGACTATAACGATATGATGACCTTAACAGAAAATATGGTTGCTTATGTAGCTAAGGAAGTTTTAGGTACAACGAAAATTAAATACGGCGAAAATGAAATAGATTTAACTCCGCCTTGGGATAGAAAGACAATGATAGGTTCAATAAAAGAGGCAACAGGTGTAGATTTTGCAGACTACGCAACAGCAAAGGAAGCCGAAGAAGCTGCAAAAAAACTCGGTGTTGAGCTTGAAGAAAATATGAACTGGGGCAAAATTGTTGAAGCAGTATTTGAAGATAAGGTTGAACCATATATAATCCAGCCTGTTCATATAATGGATTATCCGCGGGAAATTTCGCCCTTAGCAAAAGTTCACAGAAATAATCCAAGATTAACAGAGCGTTTTGAGTCTAAAGTAAACGGGTGGGAGCTTGCAAATGCGTTTTCCGAATTAACTGACCCCGTAGATCAGCGTGATAGATTTGAAGCACAAGCGCTGCAAAAAGCTCAAGGAGATGAAGAAGCTTGCGACATAGATGAAGATTTCATTAATGCATTGGAATATGGAATGCCCCCAACAGGAGGTATGGGCATGGGTATCGACAGGCTTGTAATGCTGCTTACTAATTCCTCTACAATTCGTGATGTGATTGCGTTTCCGACAATGAAAAATAAATAATAACCCTGCGAAATATAACAGGATTGAAACATAGCTATTGACAGTTACAAAAAAATGGATATAATAAGGTTGTTATAGTTAATGGAAAGGGTTAATACCATGAATAAAGAAGAATTAGTACAAGAAGTATCAAAAAAAGCAAATGTTACTCAAAAAGATGCAGCTGAAATTTTAAACAGCTTGATGTCAACAATTGAAAAAACAGTTGCTAAAGGAAAGAAAGTTACTCTAGTAGGTTTTGGTACTTGGGAAGCTAGAAAAAGAGCTGCAAGAACAGGTCGTAACCCTCAAACTGGCGCTAAAATTAAAATCCCTGCTAAAACAGCTCCTGTATTTACAGCAGGTAAAAAATTCAAAGAAATTGTTGACGGTAAAGTTTTAGCTAAGAAATAGTTTATAATTTCAAGATAAAAGAACGGGATAATTTTTTATCCCGTTTTTTTTGTTTATAATTTACTTATGACAAAATCAACTTTTCAAATTTTAGAATTAGACAAGGTTTTTGAGTATTTAAGTGATTTTTCAATAAGCGCACTTGGGGCTCAAAGGTGCAGAAATGCGCAAATTTACGAGGATGTAAATACAATAAAAAAAGAACTTTTAATTACTTCTCAGGCAAGAGATATAATAAATAAAGCGATAAATGTACCTCTTGATAATATATATGATATAGAAAAAAGCTTAGAGGATGCAAAAAAACACATTCGTCTAAGTGAAGAAGAAATTGTTAATACTGCGCGAACGCTTCGCACTTCAAGATTAATGAAAAACTTTTTGGAAAGTTATGCAAAAGATTACGTGGAGCTTTGTGAATTAAGAGTTAATCTTTATTCTGATAAAGAGCTTGAAGACAGAATATTTAATACATTTACTCCGTCTTTAACGGTAAAAGAAGATGCGACGGCGGAGCTTAAAAGATTATATCAAACTCTGCGTGACACTAATGCCAATGTTAAAACCTGCGTTTCATCACTGCTTCAAAATAATGATTTTACATCTAATCTGCAAGATAATGTTTATACTCAGCGTGACGGCAGAACGGTTTTTCAGGTAAAAGCAGAATGCAAAAATAAAGTATCAGGAATTGTTCATGACGTATCTTCAAGCAATCAAACCTTTTTTATTGAACCTGAGATTTTAGTCGGATTAAATAATAAAATCCGCGAAACAGAAGCTCAAATTAATATAGAAATTGAAAAAATATTAAAGACTTTGTCAAATCAAATAGGCGAACACTCGCAAGAGATAAAACAATCTAATTTAATTCTAATTGAGTTAGATTTTATATTAGCGAAAGCTAAATATTCAGCCTCTTTTGACGGAGTTTCGGCTCAAATAACGGATGAAAAAATTTTAAACTTAAAAATGATGAAAAATCCTGTTTTAATTAAGTCGAAAACTGATATTGTAGAAAATGATTTTTATATGACCTCTGACAAAAACTGTATGATAATAACAGGTTCAAATACGGGCGGGAAAACGGTAGTTTTGAAAACCGCAGGTTTATTGACTTTGATGACAAAAGCAGGATTGCATATTCCTTGTTATGAGGCTCAAATTTACCCGTTCAAAAAAATATACGCAGATATCGGCGATGAACAAAGCATTTTGCAAAATCTTTCCACATTTTCTGCCCACATGACAAATATTGTAGATATAATAAATCATTCTGACAGCGAGAGTTTAATTTTGCTCGATGAGCTTTGTGCTGGAACAGATCCAAAAGAGGGTGCTTCTTTAGCACAGGCGGTTTTGGAGTATTTGCAAAAGAAAAATGCTTTTACAATAGCTACAACGCACTACGGAGAATTAAAATCGCTTGCATATTTAAAAACGGGTTTTATTAATGCGTCAGTTGAATTCAATATAAAAACGCTTCAACCAACATATAAACTTTTAATAGGAATACCAGGGGCAAGTAATGCAATTTCTGTTGCTAAAAATCTTGGTTTGAAAGATGACATAATTACAAATGCAAGGGAAAATTATTTTACTGAAAAAGATAATACGGCAAAGGTTTTAGAAGAACTGCAAAAAACTCAGCAAGAATTATCGGACTCCAAACGGGTAATTGAAGAAAAAGAAGAAAATGTAAAACGCTTGGAGCAAAGTCTTAACGATAAGTTAAACGAAATAAAAAAAGAAAAGAAAAAAAACATTCATATTTATAAGAAAAAATATGAAACCTCGCTTGATGAGGCTCGTGATGAGATAAAAGATATCTTAAAGCAAATGAGGGAAGAAAAATCCGAAAAGATAGCACGCAGAAGTTTTCACCGCTTAGCGGGAATAGAAACGGCAATGCGTTCTGACTTCCGTAAAGATGAGGATGATATCGCAGAAAAATACACTCCTATTGATTGGGAAAATATAAAAATCGGCGATAGTATAATGATTACGGACTTAAATCAAGAAGTAATACTGCTTTCTCTGCCAGATAAAAATAAAAATGTTCAAATTCAAATGGGGCAGTTAAAAACGAAAGTAAAACAAAACAAACTTGCAGTGCTGAATAAAAACTTGATAAAGCGTGAAGCAAAGGCAAAAGGAGTTTATAAAAAGGATTTTTCAATAGAGCGCAGGTCAATTTCACAGACTCTGGATTTACGTGGATACAGGTGTGAGGAGGCTCTAGATGAAATTGAAGCGTATCTTGATAAGGCAAGTTTAGTAAACTTATCGCCAGTTTATATAATCCACGGGCATGGAACTGGTGCATTAAAGCAAGTAATAAGGGATTATTTAATGCATTCGCCGTATGTTGCAAAATTTCGTCCAGGAGAAAATGCCGAGGGCGGTGACGGCGTAAGCGTTGTAGACATCAAATAAGATTTATTATTCTAAATTAACAAAAATTTACATAATCCTAAAAGTGTACAGTTATTATATTACATTATAATGTAATATAATATTTTGTTTTATTTAACTTGCAAGGTGTAAAAGTAATCAATATAATATAGTTACAATATCGTGTAAGTTAAAAAAGGTGAACCGATGACAATTGAAGATGCTATTAATGGTGTTAATCCTAATTATGATATTTTCGGTAATCCTACATATAAAAAAAACTGTCAGGCAGGTGTAGCAATTTTTGAAGCAAGATTAAGGGGATATGATGTAGAAGTAGATGTTCCTTATGAAGGAGATTTAAAAAATAAACTTGAAGAAAGACCTAATATCGCATTTATTGACCCTGCGACAGGAAAAACCCCTGAGTTTACAAAAATAAAAGCAAAAAATGAATTTGATTGTATTAATTACCTTGAAAATACTGTTCAAAAAGGTGAGAGATATATATTCGCTTTTGATTGGAAACAGCAAAAAGTAGGACATATTATAACAGTCACAAGAGACTCAAATAATAATTTAATGTTTTATGACCCGCAAATAGGTAGAAATCGTAATGCAGAATTTTTAAGTGCTGTGAAATATCAATTTGAATGGAGTGAAGAACCTAATCCACCTAAAATACTTAGAGTGGATGATAAAGAATTTAACAAAGAAATATTTAATCAAATATCTAAACCAACTAAGAAAAAGTAATTAATTTTCATAGTAAAAAACTTTTCTAAATTTAAATTTTTCATACCATCTGGCAAAGCGCAGTTTTTTTTGATTATCATAAATATACTGTAATTTGCCATTTTTATTGCAAGTATACACCCCGCCATTATCTTTGAAAATTTTATAACTCCAACAATAGTGCTTCATTATTTCAAAACAGTTATTTTCATGAGCAAACTTTGTAACATAATTCGGGATATCAGGACCATCTATGCGGTCAAGAACATAATATTTATATAAATCATAACCACTAAACTCGGAAATTTCAGCAAATGCCGAATTTGTGCTAAATAATGTGAAATTCATTAAAATAACTATTGATAAAACAATAAAAAAGTTTTTCATATCATTATTCTAAAATATTTATTGGGATTATTCAATAACTTTGATGTTGAATACATAACTCCTAAGGTTTTTAATAAACAGTATAATGCAGTAAACTGCATAATAAACGAATAATTCACCCTGCCTTTTTTATTTGTATTCACTTATTATATCATCAGCGGGAGTGCGTTTATTTTCAATATATTCAAAAGCACTGTCAAGATATTTTTCTTCATTTATCCCGTTTTCTTGCAGGCTCGCACGCGATATATTAAAAAATTCTTTTATTAATTCAATTATTTCAATATTTTTCAGCTTTGCATTTATTCCGTATTTAGGCGCGTTACTGCGCAATTGAACAAAATCTTCATAAGAATAATTTTTTAAAATATCCTCTATTGCCTCAATAGCGTTTGGGTTATAAATTATTCCTTTCCAAAATGCAGGAACGCTGTACGTCATTAAGGCATTTTGTGCGTCATGGTTGCGGATTTCAATGTAACTTTTTAGTCTGACATCTGGAAAATATAAGCTGATATGAGTTAACCAATCACTTAATTGGGCTATCAAACCATTATATCCGTTTGATATAAATTCTCTGAAGGTAAGATTGGCTTCATAATAATTGCCGTTGCGCTCAATAAATATCATCGGTACATCCAAAAGAGTTTCAACGTAATCATTGAAAGTAAAATTGAGTTCTTTCTCAAATAGTTTTTTACTTATAAACCCGCACCTGTCCTCATCGACATTCAGCCATGAATTTGCTCTAAAAGATTTGTATTCCGTTAATTTCCCGCCTCTTACGGGTGAATTTGAGTATAAAGCGCTAATTATAGGGCTCATTTTTATGGATAGCGCCAATTTTCTTATTGCGTCTTGTTCATCCTTATAATCAAAATTTGCTTGTATATCTTCTGTTTCCCTCATCATAACAAAAGGAGTCAAGCCTTTTTGAGGCAAATATTTTGTCATATATTCGTATCTTTTTTTAGGAATTATATTAATATTATCGTATGTTGATACTGGATGAATTCCTCTATTTATAACCATTGCGCCGATTTGTTCCGAGTATTTATCAAGCTGAGTATAAAAATTATTAAGCTGTTTTGTTATTTCATCCAAAGTTTTGTATGGTTTTAGACTTAATTCTATTTGACTTCCAGGCTCAAGCGTTATCATTCCGATATTACTTTTTAGTGCTGTCAAATTTCCGTCATCATATATTTTTTGCCATTCTTTCTCATCAAACAAATTAAGGATTTTTGCTACATCCTCATATTTTACAGCCTGTTGATTTTCTTTATATACAAGCAATTTTTCAGACTCTACCCCGACTTTTGTTTCATTTTTACAGCCTGAATAAAAAATCTGCGCGAGTTCCGATTTAGTTAATAAAGATGTTTTATTTGTTAAAAGCATACAGCCTTTCTTGCGAAAAATGCTTTGAAATTAGTTTTTCAAGATGTGTCATTATTTTATCTTCAAAATGTATTCCATAGTGCTGATTTATTTCTCTAATAAAATAACATGGACTTGTTACGTTTATTTCTATTACTTTTTCATTTATAACATCAAGTCCTATTAAATATAATCCTCTTTCAGATAATTGACTTGCTATTTTTTCCGCCATTAATTTTTCGTTTTGAGTTAAATGAGTATCTTGGAAAAACTTATCGCTGTGTGTAGAGAATTTAAAATTATGCTCTCCTGGCAATTTTTGAATGCACTCCTCCATTACATTTTCGCCGATAATTAACACTCTTTTATCGCCTAACTTTGCTTCAGGCAAGTATTTTTGAACCATAACGGGAGTTTTTCCCTCCTGTGTCATTGAATTTATTATTGTCAGCAAGTTTTTATCTTCACTGTTTAAATAATAAACTCCGCTTCCGAAACATCTGTTCAAGGGTTTTAATATTGACTCATGGTTTTTCTCTGCAAAATTAAAAATTAACTCAGGTGAAGCTGTTACAATATTTTCGGGCGCAAATTCGGGGAAGTAGTTTACATGCAGTTTTTCGTTAAAGTTTTTTATTTGTGCAGGATCATTGATTAACAATGTTTTTTCGCGGTCAACATAATCAAAAATATAGCAAGCGTTTATATACTCTATATCAACGGGCGGATCAGGACGGAAAAATACTACATCAAAATCATTTACTAAGTATTCTTTTT
>CANQRT010000053.1 GCA_947626325.1 Candidatus Gastranaerophilales bacterium
AATATACCGATGTTGACGAAATAATTGAAGCAGTTGAAGAAGGTATGGATGAGCGTGCAAATTCCAGATGGTATGATATTGATAGAACAGTGCGTGCAGCGATTAATATGCTTCAAAATTCTCCTGCAGAAACTCAGAAACTTCTTGCTAAGGAAATGGCTAAACTTGTTATTGAAAAAATTAAAGAAGATAAAGATGTTGAGGAATTAAAAAAAGAACTTGAAGCAGAAAACTTCTTTGATGACAATGATGATGATTTTTATGATAAAAAATAAGGTCACTAAAAAATAAATGCGGTTGCGTAAGGTTTGGAAGATTAGGGATACAAAGGTTAATAAAGAATTATTGCCAGAGTGCGGTAATAATTCTATATTGGCTGTATTGCTTCAAAATAGAGGAATTGACACTGTTGAAAAAGTTAAAAATTTTCTAAATCCATTAAAAAATCCTTTAAGTTCTCCTTATGTTTTTTCTGATATGGAAAAAGTCGTAAACAGAATTAAAACGTCAGTTGAAAATAATGAAAATATAACCATATATGGCGACTTTGATGCTGACGGAGTGACATCAACGGCAGTTTTGTATTTAACCTTAAAACAAATCGGTGCAAATGTTGATTATTATTTGCCAGATAGAACCTGTGAAAGCCATGGACTCAATACTAAAGCGCTTGTAAATATAATTGCAAAACGCAAATCAAAACTTATTATTACTGTTGATTGCGGAATTTCCAATATAACAGAAGTTAATTTTGCAAGGGGATTTAAAGCAGATGTTATAATAACAGACCACCACGAGGCTGGCGAAACACTGCCAGAGGCGTATGCAATACTAAATCCAAAGGCTCAAAATTCAATTTTACAAGATATTTCTATTGATGAAATAGAAAGCTTAAATCGTCTTTCTGGTGCAGGGGTTGCATTTAAGCTTGCTTGCGCTCTTTTAGAAGCTTTTAATAAAAAAGAGTTTGTTAATGAAATTATACCTATTGCTTCAATAGGAACTGTTGGGGATGTTGTTGAGCTTATAGGTGAAAATCGTTCTATTGTTGAAATGGGGTTAGAGCTTTTAAGGGCTGGTAAACAGTTTGGAGTTCAAAAACTATTGCAAATTGCAGGAATAAAAGATAGTTTAAAACTTTCTTGCGAAAATATTGCATATACTATAGTGCCGAGAATAAATGCGGCAGGCAGACTTGAAAATCCTTATACGGCTTTGAACTTGTTTATTAATACGGATGAAAAAGTTATTGATGAAACTGTTAATACCTTAAATGAGCTTAATGTTATAAGACAGGAACTGTGCGATAAAACTTTTAATCAAGCTAAATCAATGTATGAAAGTGATAAATTATCACATAAAAAAAGCATAGTACTGTTAAATGATGATTGGCATATTGGAATAATAGGGATTGCAGCTTCTAAACTTGTTGAAACATATAACAAGCCTGTTTTCTTAATGACACGTGATCCAAATATTCCTAATATAATAAGGTGTTCCGTAAGAAGTATAAGCGGAGTTGATGTATATTCAATATTATCCCAGCATAAAGAACTTTTCGAAGGGTTTGGCGGGCATAAAATGGCTGCTGGATTTTCTTTTTACGAAAATAAAATAAAATTTGAAACCTTTAAATCTGCTTTAAATAAGACAATAGATGAATTTACTCAGGATACGGATTTTAATACTTCAACAGTAACTGCAGATATGATTTTAGAACCAGAGGATTTAACTCTTGAAAATGTAGGAATTATTAATAAACTCCAGCCTTTTGGAGAGGGAAATCCTGCTCCTTTATTTGTTATGAATGATTTAATTGTTAAAGATTTCAGATTTATGGGGCAAAATTCAAATCATTTAAAATTGTTTTTAACTAAACAAAATTCAAATTTGTTAGAGTGTGTAAAATGGAACACTACTGAATTTAAGCTTCCAGTTAATTCAAAGCTGGATATATTGTTTTCGCCTGCAGTTAATAATTATAACGGAGAAGACAATATACAGCTTATATTGTCCGATATTAGAAGTGAATTATTAAATAATGAAGAATTAAATGTTAAAATATTAGACCATAGAAACAAGAAAAATATTTTAATGCAGGTAATAGATTTTATAGGCTCAACAAAGAAAACAACAGGAATTTTTCTTGAAAATAATTTGTTAAAAAAAGAGCTGAATTTGCCTCAAAACATTAATGATAAATTATTTACAGCAGATAATATTCCCTCTGATACTCAGCAGATAATGTTTTTTGACTGTCCTAAAAATTATGAAGAATTTTCAAAAATAATAAATGATACAAATGCACAAATTGTTCATCTTATGAATTTTAATATTTCTGATATAAATATTGATTCTTTTATAACAAAACTGTCAGGCATGCTGAAGTATGCCAATTCAAATTTAAACGGAAAATTTGATATTCGGCGGGCTTCAAATGCTTTATCTGTTGATATACAGACTCTTGATTGTGCGCTTGAATTATTAGAAAATTGCTCTATGACTCAATTAGAGAAAAATAATGATAATGAGTATCAAGTTATAAGCTTGCACCCGATTGAAATATCTAAAATAAAAAATGACGATTTATATTTGGAACTGGATGATAGAATAAAAGAAATAAACAGTTTCAGAAAATTTTATTTAACTTCCTCGACTGATGAAATAAAAGAAGCGGTATTGAGCAGGTGACATAGGTAAAATGTTTTTTTTCAACAACAAAAAAAAATATATAAGCTGCAATTTGATTGAGCACGGACTGGATTTTTTCACAGATTCAATAAATTTTTGCTGCAGAATACCGCCTACAGATAAGGGATATAAAAAAATAATAGAAAATTATTATGGTGAAAAAATAGACTGGAAAAAGTTTTTTTCCATAAAACGCAATTACAGAAATCAAATGAAAAAGGGGAATATAATCCCCGAATGTAAAAATTGCATATATCTTGAAGAAAAAGAGTGGGATAATCAAGACTATATCTCATATATAAACTTTAATAATTGGACAAGGTGTAATGAGCATTGTGTTTATTGCTGGTTAAATGATCCTGATAAGCCTCACCAAAAGCAATATAATGTTTTCCCCGCAATAAAAGATATGGCGGAAAGAGGCTATTTAAAAAAGGGAGGACATATAACTATTGCAGGCGGAGAACCATGTTCAGCGCCAGAGTTTAATGATTTATTAAATTTATTTATAGATTACGGTATTTCTCCTATAAGAGTATTAACTAACGCAACTGTTTATTCTGAAGCAGTTGAGACTGGAATAAAATCTGGCAGTGTTAATATTGTTGTGTCTGTTGATTCAGGCACTAAAGAAACATTTATAAAAGTTAAAAGATATGATTACTTTGATAAAGTTTGGGAAAATTTAAAAAGATACGCTTCTGTTCAAATAAAAAATGACAGTGTTAAAACAAAATATATAGTTATACCAAACGTAAACGATACAAAAGAAGAAATAACAGCATGGATTAATAAATCGGCAGAGTGTGGAATAAAATCCGTTGCGCTTGATTTAGAGATGATGTACTACAATGAAAACGCAGATAATATCCCCTCTTACATATATGATTTATTTGAATTCGCAATAAAAGAGATAAAATCAAAAAATTTAGAAATTGAATTTATAGACCGCGGAGTTATAATCTCGCACAAACTTGAACAGTTAAATAGAATATAGCTTTGGGATAATTTTTTTCTTTAAATTTTGAGCTAAATTAAGCAAAAAGGAGAAGAAAAAATGATGAATTTACTTGTAAGATGGGTGCTTCTTGCGCTCTTAATAATGTTAATAGCGTGGGTTATTCCTGGAATAACAATAACTGGATTTTTAGCGGCAATGGTAGTTGTTGTAATTATAGGTATAGTCAATTTGTTAATAAGACCGTTGGTACAATTAATATCATTACCTTTAAATATTTTAACCTTAGGTATTTTCAGTTTAATAGTAAATGCTCTGTTATTTATACTTGTAGCGAAATTTTCACCAGGATTTCAAATAGACGGATTTTGGAGCGGATTTTTCGGTGCATTAATATTATCAGTTATCTCACCGTTTATAGATAAAATAACATGGTTCAAAAAGACGGTTTAATTTTACACATATAAGGAAAAATGTTAAACTGATTAAGGTCTTTCAAAAGGAGGTAATTATATGAAAGAAAATTTGAAAAAATATTTGACAGAGCTAATTGGTGCATTTTTCCTTGTACTTACAATAGCTTCTACTGCACTTTTGGGAAGTGAAGGAGTTATTGCTCCATTAGCAATAGCTTCAGCATTAATGGTAATGGTATATGCTGGCGGTCATATTTCAGGCGGGCATTACAATCCTGCAGTATCTTTAGCAGCTGCAATAAGAGGTGCATTGCCTTGGAAACAATTAGTTCCTTACATAATAGCTCAAGCTGCTGGCGGAGCTTTAGCTGTCTTATTATTTGTTTATATGGCAAAAGGTACAATAATTGTATTAGAACCTGCAAATTTCAGTTTAAAAGGACTTTTACTTGCTGAATTTTTATTTACCTTTGCACTTTGCTATGTTGTATTACAAACAGCAACAACTAAAAATACAGAGGGTAATTCGTATTATGGTTTAGCAATTGGTTTTACAGTTCTTGTTGGTGCATTTGCTGTTGGCGGAAGTTTATGTGCAGGCGCATTTAATCCTGCAGTTGCATTATCTGTTGGTATGCTTGGAATTATTCCTTGGATGTTAGTTCTTTGGACTGTTCTAGCAAACCTTTTAGGCGGTATTTGTGCAGCTATTGCATTTAAAATGACTTATACCGAAGAATAAATTAAAACATCAATAAATGAAGGAAGAAACGTATTTTTATGTTTCTTCCTTTTACATATAAAAGAAATTTTCAAATGACGGTATCGGATAATTTAATTCTTTGTACGCTGCTTCAATATTAAATTCAAATTTTGCTTTTATATTTAATTCTTTCATGCGTTTTAAAAAATATTCGCTTAACAAAATTATTGTTCTTAAATTATAAAGTTTTTCTTCTCTTGAACATTCTTTAATAAATACATTATTATCGGCATTTAAAATAAGCATATTTACACCTGCTCTAATGCTTTTTTGTATCCACTTTTCAATTTCTTCTTCGCTGTCATTAAGTTTTGGAATAATTATATATTTTAATGCTATATAATTTCTGGTAAAAGGACTTTTAACTTTAGAATATTTTTTAATATTTTTCCAGACTCTGTCAAAAGATTTAACTTGTTTTACTTTTTCGTGTATTTTTTTAGAACCTGCGTCTATTGATACACAAAGACTTACTGTTCCTTTTTTAATACCTTCTTCAATTTTTTTGTTATATAAAATTGCGTTGGAATAGACAATAATTTCTTTTACTTTCGAATTTATAATTAAATCCATTAATTCATTAAAATGACGGTATAAAGTCGGCTCTCCTCCAGCAAATTCAATTTTGGAATGTTCATTAATATAATTTTTGCTTAACAGGTCTTTAATAATTGGTACAGAATTATAAGTATCACTTTTTTTATTTTTATCCCAATTTATGTGGTTAGCACAGTAAATGCAATCAGAATTACACATTTGCCAATGAGATAATTGAATATATTTAAACTCCCAAGTTTCATTTATGTTATCCCAATCTGCTTTATGTAAAAAATAACAGCCGGTGCAGCATTCTAAAGGATTTCCGTTTTTAAAGTTTTGTTTAATTTGTTCACTTTTTCTAAAAAACTCAATCCAGTCTATAAGTTCGCCATTGTAATTTTCTTTAATAACAGGTAGTGACTGTCCTTTTGTATTGTTACCAATAGTACAACAGTACAGGTTATTTTTATTGAAACATAAGTGCCTGTCAATTTGCTGGCAGAATAAATATTCCACTAAAATTTCCTTATTTTATAACTATATTTACTAGTTTATTTGGAACAACAATAACTTTAACAATTTGTTTGCCTTGGGTTAGTTCTTTTATCCTTGAGCTGTTAAGTGCTGCTTTTTCAAGTTCTTCTTTAGAGAGCTCTGCGTCAACTTCAATTCTATCTTTTACTTTGCCGTTAATTTGAGCAACTAAAGTTATTGTGCTTGTTTTAGCAAGAGCCTCATCATATTTTGGCCATTCAAGTTTATGTACGGACTCTTTGCCTCCTAAACCTTCGTATATTTCTTCTGACATGTGAGGAAGAACGGGCGCAAACATTTTTAAGAAGGTTATAAGTGCATAGCTTAGAACTTCTTTATCTTCGCTGTTTAGTTCTTTTTTAGAAGCCAGATAGTCATACAATACATTAGTAAATTCTCTGTATTTTGAAATAACCGTATTGAACTGAAATTCATTTGCAATATCCTGCGAAACTTTTTTAATAGTCATGTGAACTTCGCGTACTAAGTCGTTATTTTCTTTAGACATTGATTTTACATCAGGCAGATTGTAGTTTAAGTTAATATTATTTTGATTATCGCTATATAATCTCCACAACCTGTTTAAGAATTTATAACAGCCTTCTACACCTGCATCAGACCAGTCAAAATCTCTATTTGGAGGTGAATCTGATAAAATAAACAGTCTTGCTGTATCAGCGCCGTAGTTTGCGAATATTTCATCGGGGTCTACGGTATTTCCTTTAGATTTTGACATTTTTGAACCGTCTTTTAATACCATACCTTGAGTTAACAAGTTTTTAAATGGTTCATCTATATTGATTATTCCTAAATCTCTTAAAGCTTTAGTAAAAAATCTTGAATATAACAAGTGCAAAATAGCGTGTTCAATACCGCCTACGTACTGGTCAATAGGCGCCCAGTAGTGGAGAATATCTTTATCAAACGGTGCATTTTGATTTCTTGCATCAGTGTAGCGGTAAAAATACCAGTTAGAACACATAAATGTATCCATTGTATCCGTTTCTCGCTCTGCTTTGCCTCCGCATATCGGGCATGTTGTGTATTTAAAACTTTCAGATGTTTTAACAGGCGACATACCTTTTACGCTAAAATCAACATCTTCAGGCAGAAGTACAGGCAGGTCTTTTTCATCAACGGGAACAGTTCCGCATTTCGGGCAGTATACTATTGGAATAGGAGTCCCCCAATATCTTTGCCTTGAAATTAGCCAGTCACGGAGTCTGAATTGAACTTTAGCTTCTCCAAAACCGCCTTTTACTGCTTTATCTATAATGACCTGTTTTGCTTTTTCGTTATCAATTCCGTCGCAGTCAAGTGAATTAACAAGCACTCCTTTATCTGTATATGCTTCTGTTAATTCAGTTAAAGGATTTTCGGGGTTTTGAATAACTATTTTTATTGGCAGATTATATTTTTTTGCAAAAGCAAAGTCACGTTCATCATGAGCGGGTACTGCCATAACTGCTCCTGTTCCGTATTCTGCAAGAGCGTAATCTGCAGTCCAAATTGGGAATTCTTCACCGTTTAGCGGGTTAATTAAGTGAGTACCTAAAGGAACTCCAGTTTTTATTCGCTCTGTTGACAAACGCTCAATTTCATTCATCTTGCGGGCATTCTGACGATATGCCTCAACCGCCTCTTTATTTTCTGGGGTGGTTAATTTTTCTATGTCTTTATATGCAGGTGCAACAACAAGATATGTAATACCATAAGCGGTATCAGGTCTTGTTGTATATACGGGAACTTCAAGTCCTTCTATTTCTTTAACTTTAAATCTTAAAATCGCACCAGTTGATCGGTCTATCCAATTTTTTTGCATTGTTTTAACACTGTCTGGCCAGCCTTTAAGCTTTTCTATATCATCTAAAAGCTCTTGTGCGTAGTCTGTTATTTTTAAGAACCATTGAGAAAGATATTTTTTTTCAACCTCTCCGTCACATCTCCAGCACTTACCGTCAATAACCTGCTCATTTGCCAGAACGGTTGCGCAATTATTACACCAGTTAACAGCAGCTTCTTTTTTGTATGCTAAGCCTTTTTTAAACATTTGTATAAAAAAGTATTGAGTCCATTTATAATACTCAGGCAGGCATGTGGTTACTTCTCTATCCCAATCTATCATTAACCCTAGCTCTTTTAACTGCTTTTTCATATAAGCAATATTATCAAGAGTCCATTTTTTAGGATTTGCTCCATGCTGTATTGCAGCATTTTCTGCAGGTAGCCCGAAACTGTCCCAGCCCATTGGGTGCAGTACATTATATCCGTTCATCCTTTTATAACGGGCAATTACATCCGATATGGTGTAGTTTCTTACATGGCCCATGTGCAGTTTGCCTGACGGATATGGGAGCATTGATAATATATAATATTTTTCTTTATCTTTATCGTTATATACTTTGTTTAATTTTGTTTCATCCCAGCGGGTTTGCCATTTTTTTTCAATTTCCTGCGGAAAATATCTGTCTTTCAGCACTGTTTTTCTCCTAACTTTCTTAATTTATTATAATTAAAAAATAAAAAATATGTATGTTATAATCTTTTAGTGAAAAGAAATTTTTTTATATATTTTGTAATTATATTTATTTATGCCGTAATAACGTTAATATGTGTACTTCATCATGAAATCTGGTCTGATGAGGCGCAGGTATGGCAGTTATGCAAATATCTTTCACCAGTTGAATTAATAAAACAGCTCCATATTGAAGGACATCCGCCATTTTTTTATTTTTGTGTAATGCCTTTTGCTAAACTGTGTTCAAATATATTATGCATGCAATTATTATGCTGGGCTTGTGTTATAGTGTCGGTTTGTTTATTGTTTTATTGTTCGCCTTTTAATATTTACGTAAAATTATCTGTTTTATTAAGTGCTGGTTTTTTCTATTTTTTCCCTGTTATAGCAAGAAGTTACTCTATAATTCCTGTTTTAGTTTTTTTGACTGCAATTTTATACCCAAAGTCTAAAAAACATCCGTTTTTGTACTGTATTTTATTAGCTTTAATTGCGAATACCCACATTATTATGTTTGGCTTTTCTTGTATTCTTTTAGTGGATTTTATTTGGAATATTATTATTAAAAATTATAGGAATAAGGATATAAAAACCGTAAAATACATTATTTCTTCTTTAATTGCTGCAGCATTTATATTTTATGCGGTTTTTCAGCTTCATGATACACTTTCTTTGAATAAATATATTTCATTTAACGGAACAGAATTTCTTTCAAATATATATAAAGTTTGTTTGTCTTTCTTTATAAATTTGTTTGATAAAGATATTTTTATATCAAATGTCGTTAAAATTTGGCAGATGCCTTTTATTCTGACAGGTTTTATATTGAGCATATTATTGTTTATAAATTTATATAAAAGCAGTAAAAAGATGTTTTTTATCGCTTTTACTTCAATATTATTCCAGTTTCTTGTATATATATTAGCATATCCATATCTTTATGTATGCAGAATATTTACGGCTTATGTAATATTAATTTTTTGTTTTTGGATTGTGTACAAAACAAAGGCAAATCCC
>CANQRT010000054.1 GCA_947626325.1 Candidatus Gastranaerophilales bacterium
TATGCGGTATTAGCAGTCGTTTCCAACTGTTGTCCCCCAGCTAAGGGCAGATTTCCTATATATTACTCACCCGTCCGCCACTTTCCACTGACCGAAGTCAGCTTCACGTTCGACTTGCATGTATGAAGCACGCCGCCAGCGTTCATCCTGAGCCAGGATCAAACTCTCCATTGTCAGAAAAGTTTATGTCCATTATGCATTTACTGTTTAGCTCCTGAGGAAATCGAAGATTTCCACGTCGCTATTATTATGCTCATCGTCGAAAACTCATCGTTTCCGCCGATTACGCATCAGCTATGCATAGCTCGACTTCATTTTATTTTGTCCGTCTCATTTTATTCAAAATCAACAGGTATTTATCGTTTTCAGCTATTCTGTTTTCAATGTTCTATTTCTTTTTTAAAGTCAGCAAAATAAGCTTTTGTCTATTCCACATTCCTTTAAATTTTCAGTCACTCTTTTTAGCGACATTCTCTATGTTATCACCTCAATTTTTATTGTCAAGAACTTTTTTTAATTTCTTTTTTTGAGGTTTTAACTCTCTGAGTCCTTTTATTTTACAGTCACAAGGCAATTTGTTCACCTTGGAACATTTAATAATCTATTCCAAACATAATTTTAAGTCAACACATGTTTTTTATATTTTTTTTATTTTTTTTATTTATTTTTTTAAATTCTTCTATTTCCCCCTCGGGGTAAGCTTTTTGGCGGTTCATAAAAGTTAATAATTTGCACTATGTTACTTTTTGTTATATCATATTATGATTATTTCAGATTTTAAAAGGATTTTATTATGGCTAGAATTGTTAGACCCACGTGGGCTATTAGATGTGTTCAATCAGGATGTAAATGTTTATTTGAAGTCGCTCAGCTTGACGACGGCAAACAACAAGAAGTTATCTGCCCTAATTGCGGGGAGCATTACGTTTATCCTGCACTTGATAATCAACAAGAACAATAATGTTTTTTAATAATACTGATAAACGCTACAATCGTTTTAGTGATTTTTTAAGAAATCTTTACGGAGTTAAAGTTTATAAAGTTACTCTTGATGCAGGTTTTACCTGCCCAAATCGTGACGGCACTATCTCAAACGAAGGCTGTATTTTTTGTGACGGGGGCGGTAGTTTCTCTCAGCTTTACCCAAACAATATTTCTATTAAAGAACAGTTAGATTTAGGTATTGCGCTTTCTCAAAAAAAATACAAAGCGCAAAAATTCTTAGCTTATTTTCAAGCTTATACCAACACTTATAAACCTGTTAAAGAGCTTGAAAATATTTATAATCAAGCGCTTTCGCATGAGGATGTTATTGGTATGTCTATAGGCACACGTCCTGACTGCGTTGACAACGATAAACTTGATTTAATTGCCTCTTATAACAAAAATCATTATGTTTGGCTTGAATACGGACTTCAAAGCATTCATGAAAAATCCTTAAAATTCATAAACAGAGGTCATTCGTTTGAAACTTTTGTTAAAGCATTAAAAGAAACTCAAAAAAGAAATATCAATGTTTGTGCTCATGTTATTTTAGGGCTGCCGAACGAAACCAGAAAAGACATGCTTGAAACAGCTAAAGTTCTTGGTGATTTAGGAGTTAACGGAGTTAAAATTCATCTATTATGTGTTCTTAACAATACAAGACTTGTAAAATTATACTATCAAGGCAAAATCCCTATGATGAGCGAAGATGAATATGTTGAAACTGCTTGCGATTTTTTGGAAATGCTCCCACCTGAAGTTACTATTCACCGCTTAGCAGGCAACGGATTAAAACCCAATATGCTTGCCCCAGGCTGGCTCAGCAAAAAATTTGTTGTTTTAAACAAAATTGATAAATTGCTCGAACAACGCAATTCTTTTCAAGGAGCAAAACTATAATTTAGATTTCTTTAACTCAATTAAATTTTGAACATCATTTTGAGAAAGATATCTTGCGCCGCCAAGTATTTTTGTATTTAAAGCCACCTTAGCGTAGTACTCGGCTGTTTCCATTTTCAAATAAGCCTGTTCTAGATTTTCAGCAACAGCAATTGCCCCATGATTTGCCATAATTACTACATCACGATTTTTTAAATATTTAACTGTGTTTTCTACAAGTTCTAAGGATGAAGGCATTGCATAAGGTGCTACGGGAATATCCTCAAAATATATTATATTTTCAGACATAATCGGTTCATCTAAGGCTTTATGACAGCATGCAAATGTTGTTAAATATTCAGGATGTGTATGTATTATTGCTTTTACATCACTTCTTTGTTTATAAATCTCAACATGTAGCATTTTTTCCGAGGAGGCTTTTTTATTTTCCTGTTCGTTTCCCTCAAAATCAATTAAAACAATTTCTTTTTCACTTAAATTACCCAATACACTGCCAGAGGTTGTTATAAGTATTCCTTTATCTGTTTTTATACTTATATTTCCAGATGTTCCTACTGTTAAATCCTTATTATAAAGATTTTTCCCAATATTTATTATATCTTGTATGTTTTCCATAATAATCCTATTTTAGTCTTATTGTTTAATTCTAGCAATATTTGTAATTTCTTGCACTATTTCATATAATTTATTATATGTTCAATAAACTTTTTAAAATAATTTTAATTAATCTTTTATTAATTTTAATTATATTTTCTTTTATAGAATATATGAGTTTTCAATCTGTTTCAAAATATTATAAAGAAGCCGAAAACAGAAAAATATATTATTCTTTACATATTGATTCATTTGATACATTTTATAATGTTTATAAAAAAAAATTTATAAGACCTGTAGAAAATAAAAATATTCCAGCAAATCCTGTTATCATTTTTGGCTGTTCTTTTGCTTATGGAGATAATTTACAATATAATCAAACATTTTCGCATAAACTTGCAAAATATATTAAAAGACCAATATATAATAGGGCTTTTGGAGGATGGAGCGCTGCCAATATGCTTTATCAACTAGAAAACGATACTTTTATTAAAAATATTGCCATTTCCTTACCTTCCACTCAAACTCCGAAATATGTTATCTATGTTTATTGTCCGTACCAGCAGCACAGAATATATTTACATGTATATGATCCAGGTGATGACAGATTAAGTGTTCATTATAATAGAAAGAATAACTCAGATATTCTTATACAGCAAAAGCTCCCGCCTTTTTTATTCTCGTTTTATACAATTAAAAAAATTGATAATTATATTGCTTCTTTAAAAGGTTATAATCCATATTTTGAAAAATCAAGAAATTATTTAACTATATTATTTTTTAAACAATCTTTAAATTTAATGAAAAAATATTGGAACAATAATTATACGCAGTATTTTATATTAAATTATTCAGACACAGCTCAACCGTTTTTAGAAATATTGCAAAAAGAAACCGATTGGAAAATTATTAATTTATATGACTTAAAAAATTGCAATAATATATTTAATAATGTGGAATTTCAAATTTCTGAAACTAATACACATCCAAATGAAAAAGCTTGGAATATTATTGTTCCTGCTTTTGCAAATTACATTCAAAATTATTAATTAAACATTTTTATTTTGTTATAATTATTTTATGTTTATTAAATCTTTAAAATTAAAGAATTTTAGAAACTATGCGGGTATTGATTTAGAGCTTAACTCTAAAAAAATATTATTTATCGGCAAAAACGCACAAGGAAAAACAAATTTACTTGAGGCGGTTTATTATCTATCCTCGCTTGACTCTATCAGAGCAAAATCAGATTCGGAGTTAATTAAATGGGGCGAGGAATTCTGCAATATTTGTGCTCAAATTAAAAAATTTGATATTGATATTGATTTAGAGGTAAATATTAATCCGCCCAATAGAAAAAAATTAAAGGTAAACGGACTTAACAAAAATAAATCATCTGAATTTATTTCTAACATTTCGGCTGTCTGCTTTACTGTAAACGATTTATTACTGCTAAGAGGCGCCCCCGAGGACAGACGTAAATGGCTTGACAATGCTATAAGCCAGATTTTTCCCGCTTATATTGAAAGATTAAACAAATATAATAAAATCAAAACCCAAAAAAATAATTATTTAAAAAATCTTAAAGGTAATATTAATGCTGATACTTCAATGCTTGATATATGGAATGAACAGCTTGCTATTACGGGAAGTAATTTAATTTTTATAAGATTAAACTTTTTATATGAACTGCAAAAAATCGCAACAGAAAAACACAAACAAATTTCAAACAGCGAAAATTTATCTGTTTCTTACAATTCTTCTATTATTGGGGATATTAATTGCAGTGAAAAATTTTCATTTAACAATGAATACATATTAGAAAATTTCAAACGAAAACTCGAAGAAAAAAAGCCAGAGGAAATAATAAGAGCGCAATCAGTTATAGGGGCGCACAGGGATGACATTTCTTTTTATATTAATGGAAATGACGCTAAAAAATATGCGTCGCAAGGTCAGCAAAGAACTGTAGTTTTAGCATTAAAACTGGCAGAACTTGAATTAATTAAAGAAAAAATCAATACTAATGCAATTTTACTTCTTGATGATGTTTTAGCAGAGCTTGATGATTTAAGGCAAAATTTTCTGCTTGACGCAATAGGCAGTGAAACTCAAACCATTATTACCTCGGTTGATACTCTGCATTTTAAAGAAGAATACTTAAAAGATGTTGAAATCTTTGAGATTAAAGATAACAGTATAACAAAACTTAAACCATAAAAAATATTTTTAATTTAAGTAAGCTCTAATGAAGAATAATTGAAAATCTTATTGAAGAAACTTCAAGACGAGCACTGTTTGAGCGAAGCGAGTTTGCGAGTCTTTACTGAAATTTAGATTTTCATTATTCGAAATGCGAGCTGACGTAATTAAAAATATTTTTAAAATAAATAAAATTTCAAATAAAAAACCTGCTATTTGGCAGGTTTTTTATCTTAGTTAAATAATTTATATCGTCCATCTTCCGCCGAATTGGAAACCTACACCGTTTCTGCCTCCGCTTGTAAAGTAGGTTTGACCGTATCCTGCAAATCTTTCACCGTATAATTTTCTAAGCCCTATACCGTATTTAAAGAATGGTTTAATACTTAACTCAGGCAGTGTAGCGTCACTTGCAGTAAAGTCTGTTTTGTCAAAGAAGTTCCAAACAATACTTAAACCTGTATAAGGCTGCCAGCCGTTATTTGTATTACCCATAAATTTTAAACCTGGTTCTATATGCATAACATTTAAAGGATTAGAATTAATTTTTATTCCGCCTGAAGTTGTATAATTTTCGGTATCAACAAACGAATAAGACATTAACCAGCTAGGTTGTATAATAAATTTACCGTCTGCAAACTCCATATTATATCCTGTTTTAGAAGCAACACCTGTTCTAAACAAGCTAAAAGTATCATCTCCGTAGTTTGTAGAAGCTTCTGCCGAGTTAGCACCTGCATTAGCAGTTAAACCAGTAAAGAAATTATTTTTATATAAAGTACCAGTCAAGCCTAATGTACCGCCATTTTGATAGATACTTATACCGTTATACGCTTGATGTGAACCATTATAACCAGCATATAAACCCCACATGCCTTCCCAGCCGTTTTTCAACTCATACATTTCAGAATCACCGCCCAAATATGTACCCCAAGCGACATTAGAAACTTTAGGCCCTTGTTTTAATTTAACATTTTCTAAAGTAGCGTAAGGTCTTGCCCAAAGTGCGGTATTTTCATAAAGTGTTGAAGATTTGTCATACATTAAATTTGAGTTAGAGTCTGCTGATGCATATTTATTTTTCAGCTTCATCGACTGTCTCATGCTCTTGGGCATAATCATATACATATCCATATTACGGAATGCTTCATCATAAGAATTTAACTGAGTTAAATATCCGCCAAGCTGTGCCGCAACTGGTGCTGCAAATACTGAAGGGTTAAAGTCACTATATGTATTTCCTGTCGGAGTATAAGATATACCCTCACTTCCGCTTTTAACATTAACATATCTTAAAGGAGTTAATGATTTAAATGATTTTTCTGGTAACTCTAATTGAACCTCACCTAAGCCCAGAGATTCTTCAATTTCAGCAACTGACATAGAGCCAGAGCTTACTGTTGTATCTGGTAAGAAGTTAAAGTCTTCCACCTTAACAGAACCGCTTGAAAATTCTTGAACTTTTGAAAATCTATCTGTAGTTTTATTTGCAGAGCTTATATCAAATTTTAATTTTGACCCTTCACTCATAAATACTTTATCGCTATAATCATTAATTCTGCCGTCTTGAGAATCTAAAGTTGCATCTTTACTAACATTAACGGTAGTACCTAATCCCAAAGAACTTCCCTCTGCTAAATGCAAAGTACCTTTTGTAACCGACATATTAGCATTTTTGATTTCACCGTTAAATGTAACTTTGCCATCACCATCCACGGCAACATCATAAGTATCTGCGCCAGAAATGCCGTCAGCAAGAACAATATTACGTCCGTCTTCTGCTTGAAGTTCCAGTTTGCTTCCAGTTTTTGCACGAGCAGAGCGGGCAGATACACTTTCAGCTTCTGTATCCATATAAATATCTGCTCCTTCAGCAGCACTATTTCCGCTGAAAATTACATCACTATTTTCCGCTTTAACGCTAACATCGCCCTTTGCCCAAATAGCACCGCCCTTTTTGCCTGCTTTGTTATTTACAAAGCTTGTATCGGTTAATTCAACTTTTGTATAAGAAGCTATAGCGCCGCCATTATACTCAGCGCTATTTCCGCTAAATGTACTTTCTTTTACAGTCAAAGAAGAAGCGTCTCCCGAGGCGTTTGAACGTGTTGCAATAGCCCCGCCGACTGTCGCAGACGAATTATTAATAAAGTCAGATTTAGTAATTTCCACCTTTGAGCTGCCACCAACAAATATAGCACCGCCACCTTCTTTGTCTGTTTGATAATTAGGCTTTTCTTCAGTAAAGGTAGTACCTGTAGTTTTATTTCCTCTAAACAAGGAGTTAGATACTGTAGTTGTACCCCCCCCCGACCATATTGCGCCGCCTTCTGCTTCTGCGGTGTTGTTTTCAAATACGGAGCCTTCAACAGTTAATTTATTACTAGAAGTTGCTCCTGTCAATATTGCTCCGCCTTGTCCTCCAATAACATTAGAGCTTTCCGATATTTTTTCTGCAGCATAGTTATCATTAAAATATGAATTTTTAACCGTTGTTGTTACATTCTCACCTGATGCTGCTATTGCACCGCCTACCATAGCTTTATTTTTTGTAAATTGCGAGGTTCCAACTGTTAAATTAGGATTTGTATTTTGATTTACATTATAAATTGCACCACCTCGACCGCTGGTAGTATTATTTTCAAATAAAGAATTTTCAACAGTTGTAGTTGCCTGAGTAGCCAGAGCACCGCCACCTGAGGTTGCACTGTTATTACCAAATGCAGAATTCGTAATATTTAACTCACCACCATAGGCATATACAGCACCGCCATATTCAGATTTATTATTTAAGAACGTAGCTTTTTGTATACTATTTTTTGAATTACTCCAATTAAAAATAGCACCACCCATAGAAGCTGCACTGTTACCGTTAAATACTGCATTTTCACCCAGTGTTAAAGTGCCTAAATTATATATAGCACCTCCGCATAAATCTGCTATATTACCGTTAAATATTGCATTTTGACCAATTGTTATGTTACCTGAATTATAAAGAGCACCTGCATAATCTGCAGCATTACCCTCAAATAGTGCATTGTCACCTACTGTTGTTTTATAAGCAGCATTATATAAGGCACCGCCATAACCAAGTAGGAGTGAAGAATTTGCACCTGATTTATTATTTCTAAATATTGCATCATTACCTATTGAAAATACAGTGTAATTTTCATCTGATGTCATAGTATCGGTTAACGAAAGAGCACCACCAAAAACAACATTGTCATTGGGTGCATACCCTTCTTCAGAATCAAACCCTGCTTGATTTCCCTCAAATAATGCATTATTACCTATTTTAAGACTTGAAGTTTTTTCTCCATCATTATAATTTAAAGGGAATGTCCACACCCCAATAGCACCGCCGTCACGTTTTGCTTGATTGTTTTTAAATGTAACATTATCACCAATTTCTACATTATTATGTTTGAAAAGATATATTCCACCGCCTTCTTCTGCTTTATTTTCTTCAAAAGTCACCCCGTTACCAATTTTAATTTTGCTTTTTCCGTCACTTTCAGAAAAAATAGCACCGCCTCTTTGTCCCCCGTTCTCATCGTCACTCAAGGCAGTATTATTTTTAAATGTCACGTTATCTTCTATATTTAAAGTTCCCTCTTCATTGTCTATAGCACCACCGTCAAATCTTGTAGCTTTATTATTTTCAAATATAGAACCTGATTTAACAGTTAATTCACTGTTGTTATGAATTGCACCGCCTGTTTGTGCTGTGTTTTCGGTAAATGTACCCTGTACCGTCAAATTGGAACCTTCGTCATTATATATGGCACCACCATATCTTGCGTGATTGCCTGTAAAGGTTGAATTAGTAATTGCTGCGTTCTTATTATTATATATAGCACCGCCATGCCCATCTTCCCAATAATCTGCACCCTTACCTGCATTATTATTTGTAAATGAAGAACCATCAACAGTCAAATCACCTGTATTATATATAGCTCCGCCATCACCTTCACCACTAGTTCTCTCTGCCTTATTTTTATCAAATGTAGAGTTTTTAACCGTTATTTCTCCCGCATTAGAAATGGCACCGCCATGACTGCTTGCGGTATTATTTTCAAAAGCACTTCCTGTAACACTATTTATATGGTCTTGCTCTATTTTTAATGCACCGCCATCACTATCTGAATAATTTGTGTATGTTTGATTAGTTGCATCACTATTTGTTTGATGAGTTTGTGCATTTACTTGCAACTGAAAAGAACAGCAAATTAATAAAGCAGCTAAAAGAACTCGCCTTTTCTTCATCTTATTTTCTCCAATTCCAAACTTATTTATGGTTTTATATTAAATTAATAGTATTTTTAAGTCAATACAGACCGCTATGATTGGAGAAAAAATATTATACAAATTCCAGTCAGAGTTTAACCTTTTACACGGCACATACCAGAACAACTCCCCAAACAACATGCATTACCACAGCTTATTTCCCCTTTCATACAGCCTGCTGAGTTTGCTCCGATTAATACCCCGTCACTAAGCTCAATAATATTTGAGTACATATTCATTACTTCTGCTTCAGTTAGTTGCCTTAAATCTGTTTCTTCCATTGTTTCTACTCCGTTTGTTTATAGTTTTAACATCTTCCCTAACTTTTTATTTGTTTTTTCATCTATTCTGAAAAATCCAGAAAATGGCGTGAAT
>CANQRT010000055.1 GCA_947626325.1 Candidatus Gastranaerophilales bacterium
CTGTATTCCCTTGTATTATATAAAAATCTTTTGATTTCATTAAGTCATGTATTTTTTTTATTGTTTGTATAGGCTCAGGCCCTGCCATTGCTATATCTCCCAAACAAAATATCTTCGAACACTGTTCTTTTTTTATGTCATTTAATACACTGTTAAGCGCATCTAAATTCCCGTGAATGTCCGATATTACTGCAATTTTCATGTTCTATCCCTAAACTTTTATGCTAATATTATTTTAACAGGAACAATAAAATCATGATACAAAGAAGAAAATCAAAACAAATTCAAATTGGTGATGTAAAGATAGGTGCAGATGCTCCTATTTCGGTTCAGTCAATGACAAATACCGATACAAGAGATGTAAAATCCACCTTAAAACAAATTAACAATTTAGCAGAAAATGGCTGTGAATTGGTTAGATTGGCAATATTGAATTCCCAAGCGGCAGAGGCTGTAAAAGAAATAAAGAAATTATCTCCAATTCCTTTGATTGCAGATATCCATTTTGATTATCGTCTTGCTATAAAATGTATTGAAAATGGGATTGACGCACTTAGAATTAACCCTGGTAACATTGGCAGTGATGAGCATACAAAAAAAGTTACAACACTCGCAAAAATTAATAATGTTCCCATAAGAATAGGAATTAACGGAGGTTCGCTTGAAAAAGAACTTGAACCGCTTAATATTCCTTTGCATGAAAAAATGGTTATGAGTGCAATGCGTCATATTAAAATATTAGAGGATAATAATTTTGATAAAATAAAAATTTCGTTAAAGTCAAGTGATGTTATGACAACAATTGAAGCGTACAGGTTAATTGCGGCAAAAGTTGATTATCCGCTTCATCTTGGAGTAACTGAGGCTGGAACCTATACTGGAGGAGTTATTAAATCTGCAGTTGGACTTGGAACTTTGCTGGCAGAAGGTATCGGTGATACTATTAGAGTCTCTCTTACTGATAATCCTGTTGAGGAGGTTAAGGCAGGGTATATGATTTTAAAATCACTTGGACTTCGTAAAAAAGGAATAAATTTCATTTCTTGTCCTACTTGCGGAAGAACCCAAATTAATCTTATTGAGCTAGCAAAAGAGGTAGAAAAAAGGCTTCAAGATTTTGATAAACCTTTAACTATAGCTGTTATGGGATGTGCTGTTAATGGGCCTGGAGAGGCTAAACACGCTGATTACGGTATTGCTGGCGGCATTAAAGAGGGGTATATATTTAAAAAAGGTGAAATTATAAAACGCCTTTCTGAGGATAAACTTGTTGACGAATTTATAAATATCATCCGAACGGAGAATATTTAAATATTGCAATATATAAAAAAATAAGCTATCATGTTATTAATAAAAGGGGATTTACTTCTATGAAAAAGATAGCTCTATTATTCTTATTAATGTTTATAGCACAGTCATCTTATGCGTTTATTGACACTCAATACACAACAGATGAAAAATTCCTTGTCAATACTGGTTTCTCTAAAGAAGCTGCTAGAATTATTGATGTTACAGCAGAAAATCCTTATAGAGAACCTGAGCAAAGGACTAAAAATATTCCAAGAGAAATTTACCACTATATTGTTCCAGGACAAGGCGGGGATATAGATTTTTATTATCATAGCGGCAGCTTTAACGGCTGGAGCTGGATGGATTATTAAAAAGAATTTTTCTTAAAAAGGAAGATAATAAATCTTCCTTTTTAATATTTTCGGTTACATTTATGAAAAAAATTATTATTGCTTTATTTAGCATTATTTACTTTTCTTTATGCGCCTTTGCGGATAACATTTCTGAGGCTGAAAAACTTTTAAAAAAAGCCGTAAATGGTAATGAAGAAAGTTATGAGTACATTAATCAAGCGCTTGAATTGTATCAAAAAAGTTATGAAGATAATCCTGCTGATATTAAAGTGCTTTTGGGGTTATCTAAAACTTATCAGCTTATCGGTGATAGAGCTCAAGCTAAATTATATGTTTTAAAAGCATATAATTCTAATCCAATAGAGCCTAAACTTCAAAAAGCAATGGGTGATTTTTATTTTTCGTTTCAAGAATATTCAACGGCGCTTGAGTATTATAAATTAGCATTGGCTTCTGGGTTGTTAAAAGATTATGAAACTAATCTTTTAACCGCAAAATGTTTTGAAAAACTTGGTGATATAGATAATGCAGAATTGTATTATAAAATTTCGTATCATTTTAATCATAAATCGGATGAAGCTTTAGAAAAAATTAATGAATTTTATGAATTAAAACATCCTGATCCATCTAAAGAAGCAGAATTAAAACATGAAAAATTTATAGAAGCAATAAAAACAGAAAGTGAAGTTCAAAATATAATAAATAAACTTAGTTTTTAATTTTGCTGTATGTATTAACGGCTGCAGCTTGTTTTATATATTCAAATATTGCGCCGCCTATTTCTTCAGTTGGATCAAAGTATGGAGAGTTTGGCATAAATGTTTGTCTTATAAGCATTTTATTTAATGGCCCGAATGCGTCAGGGATTAGTGTCTTTCTGTAAATCCCTGCTAGCATTGTTTGTATATTGGGTGATATAGCATCATTAAATTTTGACAAAACAGGGTACATTTTGTCTATTCCTTTTACTCCGTTATCAAGCATTTTATTAAGTATATGCAGGCAACCTAAGACTTCTTCCTCACTCTGGGCTGTTTTTAGGCATTCATTTATATATGGAAGTGCTTGTTCTTTTTTATTTACTATTTCTTGCGTTTTTGCTTCGTTAAATAAAGTATAGTTCCTTTGCGAGTTTGGTAGTGATACTCCCTGTCCTATACTATTTATATTATGTATATACATAAGGTGGCCCGTTCTTTGTTTCTGTTAATATATTATCTGCAATTTGCTTTAATTCTTCTTTAGACTTTTGACCGCTTTGAGCTTGCTTATAGAAGTTTTCCAGTAAAGGTTTAATTGCACTTTCTTTTTTAGATTTAAAATTTTTAATTTCTGTATCAACAAGTTTTTTGCGCAAGTTAAGCTCAGTTTTTGTGTTTTCTTTCAATACTGCAGTTTCTTTTATTGCGTCTAGGGCCTGTTTAAAGACATAAGCTGTTGCGCCATACAAGGTGAAAGCAAGGAATAAATATTTTGTAAATTTGTTTTCAGGATTTAATATCCAGTTATATAAATGTCCCCTTTCTTCATCAATATAGCAGTAGTATTGAATTTTTTTTGGAATACCGCCAAGGGCTGTCGGCGCATCAGCAAATATCATTTTCTTTGCTCTTTCTGTTTCTTCAATTATGGATTTTATTTTATCCTCAGAAAGTTTATATTTTGCCCCTACTTCTTTTATGTATTCAGGTTTTGCGCAGATAGATTTTAAGTATTCAATTATTTGTTCTATATCTTCTGATTTAGGATTTTTTGCTTTTTCTTCTATTGCATTTATTGTATTTTCAGCTATTTTATTCGCAAGAGTATTAGTGTTTTGTGCTGTTTTTCGAAGATTATTTAAACTAATCTTCCCTGCAACAATGGCAGCAATAATAACTCCCGCTGTTAAGAGTATGTATTTTATATTTTTTAATTTTTGTTTTTTATTATCAATGTTTTTTTCTTCGCTTTTTTGTTCTTCACCTTTAAACGACAAAAAGCTTTTAAATATTGCTGGGGTTTGAGATTTTTCGGTTTTTCTGTTCAATATTTCATTAAAGTATTTTAAATTACTAGTTAGCATTTCATTTACGGTATTTAATTTTCCTGAAAAAGCACTTGTTTCTACCTCAATTAAATTTTCTTGTAAATCTTTTTCTATATCGGCAGATTGTTTTTTTAACCAGATTTCTTTAAGTCCGTCTACAAAATTTTTGGCTATTATAGTTATTCCGCTCATTATTATTACGGCAGAGGCACCTAAAATATTTTTATAATTAGGGTCGCGGATTGCTCTATATATCGCAAATTGTGGCTCCTGCTTTATATTCATATTAACAGCAAGGTCAGGTAATTGTTCAAAACTCTTACTGTTTAATATTTTTTTCGAGGAGCTGCTTAATATTGCACTCAATCCTACGATTGTACCCAGTATCATTCCTGTTCCAATTAATAGCGGTTTTATTGCTTTTTTTACATTAAATGAGCTTTCGTTGGTATTTTCTTCTGTATCTTTTGTATCCGTATTTTGTGTCACTCCTTGCGAGGGAATTAAAAGTGAATTTTCTATATCATTAAATGATATAGAGTCAGGTTGTACAGATTTTATATGGTTATTTATCAAAACACCTTTAAGGGTTTTATTTAATTCCTTTTCTTTATCTTGTTTTGGCAGATTTTTATATTGGTGTGTTTTTATTGCTTCAATCGGCATTATTTTTCCTTGAGTCTTTTTTAAATATCTTCACTATAAATTTCTTTAATTCTCTTGATTTAAAAACAGCAAGAGTATCATCATTTTTATAATTTTCATCCTCGGTATTTGAAATAAAAAACGAAAATAATTTTTTTGTTAGTTTTTTAATATTTTCTTTTAATTTTCGTTCAATAAAGTTTTTAATTTCGCCAAAAATACTTACGAGTTTTTCTATTGCATGTTCAATAAATCCGTTTAAAAATCTAATAGCTGATAAAAGTTTTTCTGTTAGTTTAGGGATTTGTGTTAGTAAATTCAGCAAGGGAAATATTATAATATTGCTTATGATTTGAATTGGGATTTTTAAAACAGTTGGAAGCAGGTTTTGAATATCAGAAATGACTGTTTTTATTTTGCTAGCTAAATCATTTATATTTTTTGTAAGTTCTTTTAAGTATTCCCCTTGATTTTTGAAAGATAATTTAGAAAATTCTGCTCTATTTGCGAGGGATTTTAATCTTAATCCTTCTGCATAGCATTTCATATAAGACCATTCCCCTTTAGCTTTAGGTTTAATGCTGTCATTCTTTTTTCCTGCCCCGCCAGCCATTTGTCCGCTGCATATCGGGCATGCAGCTGGCGGAAGCCCATGGGGGCATAATCCTGCTCTTGTTGTTGATGTACTTCCTACTGGTGTTGACATAAAAAATTCCTTACATTTTTGTAAGGAGTTCCATTATATAATAATCGGAACTCGCAATTATTACTATATTTATTGAGTATTCCGACTTTTACGGCCGCGGTCCGGCTAAGGAGTTTCACCTTATTTCCTCTATTGATTTGTTATAATCCTATCACGTAAATTTTTTACTGCAAGATTTTATATGTTAAATCTAAAGTGAACAATATCTCCGTCTTGGATTATATAGTCTTTACCCTCTAGTCTTGTTAAACCTTTATCCCTTGCAGCAGCATAAGAACCAGCACTGACAAAATCATTGTAACCAGTAACTTCTGCACGTATAAAGCCTTTTTCAAAATCGGTATGAATTACCCCTGCTGCTTTTGGTGCTTTTGAACCAGATTTTACAGTCCACGCTCTTACTTCTTTTTCTCCTGCAGTGATAAATGTTGTTAAATCCAGCAGTTTATATACTGATTGTATCATTCTTTCTATCCCTGAGCTTGTAACACCGAGGTCTGAAAGGTATGCTTTTGCTTCTTCAGGGGATAAATCAACAAGTTCAGCTTCTATTTTAGCTGATATTACGACAACATCTGCTTTATGTTTTGAAGCATATTCTTTTACCTTTTCTACATAAGCATTACCTATAGCTAAATCGGCTTCACTTACGTTTGCTGCATATATTACAGGTTTAATACACATTAATTGTGAATTGCGGGCAAATTCTAACTCATCACCTTCAAAATGTTCTTCTACATTTATAAACATTGCATCTGATAACAGTTCATTCAGCTTTGTTAAAACGTTAAACTCTAATATAGCTTGTTTATCTCCGCTTTTTACCTGTTTTGTGAGTCTTTCCAGCCTTTTTTCAATTGATGCCATATCAGCAAGCGCAAGTTCTGTGTTAATTGTTTCAATATCATCTATAGGATTTATTTTGCCTGCTACATGTATTGTATTATCATCATCAAAACATCTTACAACTTGTATAATAGCATCAACTTCTCTTATGTTGTGCAAAAACTGGTTTCCCAATCCCTCGCCTTTGCTTGCGCCTTTTACAAGTCCTGCTATATCAACAAATTCAATTGCTGTAGGAATAACTACATCTGTTTTGACTAATTTTTTTAATACTTGTAGCCTATCATCAGGAACATTAACTACTCCAACATTAGGTTCTATAGTACAAAACGGATAATTTTCGCTCTGTGCATTCTTTGATGACGTTAACGCATTAAATAATGTTGATTTCCCTACATTCGGTAAGCCTACTATTCCTGCTCTAAGCATATAATTTCCCTTTCAATTCTTATTTTAGGGTAATATAAAAAAATACTTTAATCAACTTTTAACCGTTAATTTCATTATCGGAAACTATTTTTATTTCAAATTTACTTCCTTTAGGGAGTGAAATTCTTCCGCCTTTTGTAAAAATTGCTATGACAGGAGAAAGCACAAAATTTACCGTATAAACAGCTGTTCCGCAAGCTAATGGCACTATTGAAAGAATATTTACAATAGGTACGGGGTACATTGCTCTTGCTGCTTCATGAGTTGCATTAAATACTTTTTTCCCTGGTTTTAGCGCCTTCGCACAGTTATGCCAGTAACATCTTTTCCCCTTTATGTTATTTAAAAATATTCTTTTTGATTTAGCTAAACTTACTTTTGTTTCAATATTTGATTTTATCCCATTAAAGTATATTTCATCAATATAAAGCTCAATTAAACCGCCATTTCCGCTTAATTGAGGTTTATGTGAATCTGTTATTCTGCCTTTAAAAATAGTGCCTGCTGGAATTGTTGTTCCGTCTTTTGTTGTGATATTTTTTAATGAACTGAACTTAACAGCCGTTCCTATTGGACTTGCGTCTGATATTGAATTTACTAAAGTTAAAGATACTTTTGTTCCGCTTTTTAGGGTATATTTTTTTCCTGTGGGTGTGTATTTTGGCAGTGCAGGTGCGGGGGCATATTCTTCCTGCGCAGTCGGAACGTATGAAGGCAATGGTGGAAGTTCATCTTTTTCCACCTTATAGTCTTTTCTTATGCCTGTATCTATTGAGTCATCAAAATCTACGCAATATCCAGCTATTGGCATTAGTCCGATTATTATTAATATGCTTAAAATCTTTTTCACATTATTATTTTAATATTTTTTGGAAAAAAATTACTCAATTAAATGAGTGATTATTTTTTTTGAGGTTCTTCAAATTTTTGAATTTGTGTTTCAAGTCCTGTCCAGATTTTTTGGTATTCATCTTTTACAACATTTTCTATAGAACCTGCTTTTTTATATTTTTTATACATTTTGTCGCTAAATTCACCTATTAAACTTAACACTCCGCCTGAAACCAGTGAAAACATTAAATTTCTTGCACCTGATAACATTTTAGTTGTACCGTATACAAAGGCGGCAAATGTACCGATAATAGGTATACAAGTAGTTAATATCGCTGATATTTTTTCGTCTTTATTGTCCCCTTTTCCTATTGCATAAGCACTTGCACCTATGGGGAATAAAATTGATAATATATCTGTTGCCGAAGAACCCAATTTGATTTCTGCTTGCTTTAAGAAATAATCTCCAATTTCAAGATTTGCAGCATTATTTAAACCATTTGTTATTTTCTTTGCCAGTTTATTATATTCTTTATAGCTTTTATCAGATATTATTTGTTCTCCGTTCAAGCCTTTTAGTACAGTTAGAATTTCATCTAAAACTTTAGTTGCTTTATCACGGGAGCTTTCTATTTCCTGCTTTAAAATATCTCTAGCAGGTTTTGATAATTCTTCAGTTGCGTATGTTTTATAATTTTCTTTTTTAAATATATTTTTTATACTTTTAAAAAATCTTTCGTCAATTTTGCTGGGTAAATCACTTAAAAGTTTTGTTCTTTCTATATCACGTGCTTTTCTGCCGCCAAGGCTAAAACTTTGGTCATAAATATTTTCCATTAAATTAGTTTTTGTTTTTAATATTTCCAGCCATTCGCCAAGTGCTTTTTTTTCATTTCCTATTTTTATTTGCTTTGTTAAATCTGCGGAATTTTCTATTTCCGTTATTTTATATTGTTTTAACAGCGAACTTAAATCTTTTAAACTTACCTCTGCTTTATTATATTTTTTTCCAAGAGTTTTATCTGTTATCTTTTTAAAGAATTCAGAACTTTTTTGTGCAAAGGTTCCTGTCACTTTATTGCTTCTAAATGCTTTATCGGCTGTTCTATCTTTAATTGCAGTAAAATTTGAAGCCCCTTGCATTATTTCGATTAATTTTTTTACCGCTTTATTCCAAGTGTACTTTATTTTTTGAGGCAGAGTTTTTATTTCTAATGCCTCATGTTTTTGCATTTCCTGTGTTAATTTTGTTTTAATTAGATTGAGTTTATATTTTCCATGTAAACCTTTTGCAAGTATAAGTCCAGCAATACCTGCTGTTAATATTATTGATGCTATGGTAGAACCAAATAATATTTTTTTCTTTTTACTTCTAGGCTTTGTTTGCTCAAAATTGTCTTTAGGTAAAGACCTTTTAACGCTATTTTCAGCAGTTTCTAAATTGTATTTAGGAAAACTGCTGAAAATATTATTTGATGTTATATTCAAATCTGTTACCATTATTCTTTACTTTTTAAAAGGATGTGTTATAGCGTGTATGCCGTTTTTAAATGCTTTACCTAGGCTTTTTATACCTGCAGAAAGGTTAGGGTATGATTTTGAAGCTGATGCTCCAGCTTTGCTTAAATTAGATTTAATATGTCCTATTGCTTTTGATATTTGACCTTTTCCTTTATACACAAGTACTGCGGTTGCCAATACAAGGCCTGCTGTTGCTAAAGCGCTGTATGTTTTTTCTTTTTTTGTATTTGTTACGGTCTTTATAGGAGTATTTAATTTCTTTTCGGCTCTTTTTCTTAATCCGTATGAACCGTATTTAGAATTAGGAACAGTTAAACCAAAAGTCATAATTTTCTCCTTTTTTAATTTTTATCTGCCATGTAAAAACAAATGAATTTCTAAAATTGATTTTTTTAATAGATTTGTAAATTTCTTTTAACAATTTTTTTATACTCTGAATGCTGTATTTTTTCGCGTAAATATTCCTTTTTTTTGAATTTTATCGGATGATATAAGATAGAGGAATAAGAGTTAATGTATACTGCAAAAACTGAAAAAAATGATTTAAACCTAATGGCTCAAAATTGTATGGAGGATGCTAGGCGATTTCATGAACGATACCTTATTAATGGTTCAAGAGATG